>JBQCEI010000914.1:0-6993 GCA_051960375.1 Aureliella sp.
AGATTCGCAAAGTCGTGCAGGATGTTTGGAGGCGGGCGACGGGCGGGTGATGGTAGTGACTTATCGCCCCGGAGGGCCGCTAACCCACTCAATACCCCGGCTTCCACAATACCGCGTGCATCTGCGACTTGGCCAAGCGGCCGCGGTGGGGGCACTCGGGATCGAGCATCGGTCGAGCAACGTTCAGATGCGAGCGGGTTAAATCGATGATCGTTTGCGGCTGGTCATCGAAGCGGATGATCGGCCGCATGGGATCGGTGCGCGAGCTGCGTAGCACGGTGGCCGTTTGCGCGTTGTCCAGTTCGACTCGGGAGCCGACTGAGTAGATCGAGGCCGACGCCACAAACGCTCGCATGCAATCGCGGTCAAACGCGCCGTTGCTCGTGTGATTGACCAAGTAAGCCATCGCGTCCGATGGCACGATCGCCGGCTGCGACGAGGTCGGTTCGATCAGCGTCAGATAGGCATCGATGATGTTCAGGATGCGGCTGAGCGTGTTCATGTGATGGCCCGGCAGGCCGCGCGGGAAGCCTTGCCCGTCGACTTGCTCGTGAACTTGCGTTATCACCACGCGGACCAGGTCCGATACGCCATGACAGCGGCCGAAGAGTTCGGCGCTGTAGAGCGAATGGCGATAAAGCACTTCGCGGCGTTCTTCCTCCGAGGAGATGTCGGACTGGATGCGGGAGAGCGTTTCATCAAACAGCGCCATATCGTGCAGCAGTCCCGCCGTGGCGACCGCTTGGCATTCTTCGCGCGATAAGCCGAGCGTTGCGGCGGTGACCGCGCCGAGCATCGACATCTGTACGCAGCGCGTCACCAAGGCTTGCCTGTCGCGCTTTTCCGAATAGCCCTTGTGCGATGCAGCGCTAGAAAGCACGGCCGCGACATCGGTATCGATGGCGCTCAAGTACGAATGAAAGACCGGTTCGAGCGTCGAGATATCGGGATCGTCGCCCAGAGTGAGCTGGAAGACGATGTCATCGACCGCTTGCTTGGCCGAAGCAAAATTTTCATCGAGCTGCTTGAGCAGCACGGGATCGTACGGGCGCAGCAGTTTGGCCGCTTCCGCATCGGCCGGATCGATGGGAACGCTGTCGTCGGAATAAGGACGCAGCAGCACGCGAGCGAAACCGCGGCGAATCCAGCCGTCGACGGTCTCCTGGCTTAGCACCGCTCCGCGCCGAAGCAAAACGATACCCGAAGCGTCGAGGATATCGCTTTCCAGCGGTTGACCTACTTTGAGGTCGCCGATGGCGACGTCGAGTTTAGGAGTGAACGTTGGCTCAGGCACAGGTATTTCGCAGCGAGTGAATGACAGTCTCGCACCCCGAGCGCAAGGAACGCGCAGGGGCAGTCGGGGCGGGCCGTGCACTCGGGCTGGCTCAGACCTGACGGGATTATCTTCGCACTATTAATCGCCCATCGACCAGCAGACGTTCTGGCGAAATTCCGTCATCCTCGGAAACTGTTTCACCGCGCGGGGGGAAAGCGTTCCGGTTGTCGCGATGGGGAAAGTTGAACGACCGCGAAGCGGTTGCCTGTGATAGACTCGCGCCAGCCCGAGGTAGCGCTGACGGCCACTGGTAGTCGCTTCGCGACCACAAGACGTCGACCTGGCGTGCCTACCTCGGGCTGGCGCCCGAGGCTATCGCAGGTGATCGCTTCGCGATCGCACGAGCACGAGCACGAGCACGAGCACGAGCACGAGCACGAGCACGAGCACGAGCACGAGCACGAGCACGAGCACGAGTTAAAAAATGCGGCGGCATACGCTGTGGTGGGCGAGCAGGGCACGATCCCCTTCGTGCGATCTGCTCGACGGACTTTCGTCGGCGCACGCCCTGCAATGGAGCGTGAGGGTGCATGCCTACAGAGCGTGCGCCGTCTCGAGTTCCGTATAAGCCGTATGCCGCCGCCCCTGTTTTGCTCCCAAAGCCAGCAGACTGGTGGACGACAAATGCGGTTATCGGAAGAAGCCACTCGCTCGGCGCTGGCGAAGTCGCGCCAATCCGGTGCGACTGGAAGACCGCCGCTTGCCGGTTTTAATTTTGCTAGCCTGCTGGCGGGCTAAACCGCCGCCCCCCGCCGGCCGATTTGCCCTCGCTGTGCGGGTGCGATGCACTTCTGTTCATGGGACAGGTGGCGTAAGATGCAGACTTGCGCAGTGAACGCGATTTCGGCCAGGGACAGCACAAAGTAACGCACCATGGACGTTCGGCATACGGTTTGGGTGGTGGACGACGACAGTTCGGTTGCCACTCTCGCCGCGCGCCTACTCGAAGCGAGCGGTGAGTTCGCGTGCCGCATCTTCACCTCGCCGCGAACCCTCCTCTCGGCTCTCGGGCCGGGGGCGACCGAGTGCGTCGTTTCGGACGTCCGCATGCCCGACATCGACGGCGCTCAGCTCCAGCGGCAGCTGCGCGAAGTCGATCCGACCACTTCGATTCTGTTTCTGACCGGCCACGCCGACGTGCCCACCACGGTCCAGCTGATGGAGCAAGGAGCCGTCACGCTTCTGGAAAAACCGTACCAGCCGGAAAAGTTGGTCTCGGCGGTGCGGAAAGCGGTCAGTCGCTGCGAGCAACTGCGGCACGCGCACGAAGAGGTCCTCGACACGCAAGCGCGGCTCCAGCAACTCAGCCCCGACGAGCGCGAAGTGCTCGACTGCATGGTGGCGGGCTTGACCAACAAGGCGATCGCTCACAAGCTGGCCCTGAGCTCACGAACGCTCGATCGCCGGCGGCAGAACATTCTGCAAACGATGGGCGTTGAGTCGGTCGTCGAGCTGGCTGCGCTGCTTGAACGCGTGCGCTCGCGCCAGGGATAGTTGCCCCAGTTTTTTACCGCGGAGGACGCGGAGATCGCGGAGTGGGGAAGAGGTATGTCCCCTGGTATGTCGCGGGGGCATCCGGTTAAATCATGGCCCGCACAGGTATGCCTGCGCGGACCCTCTCGTCACTGGATTGCCCTGAGAAAGTTGGAACATGGCCGCCATCAATTTACGAGATTACATTCGCGAGATCCCTGATTTTCCCAAGCCCGGAATTCTCTTTCGCGACATTACGCCGCTGCTGGCTGCGCCGGCTGCTTTCCAGCATTCGATCGATCTGCTGACCGAGCACTACCGCGACGCGCGGATCGACAGCATCGTCGCCGCCGAATCGCGCGGCTTCATCTTTGCCGCTCCACTGGCCCTGGCATTGAAAGCGGCATTCGTGCCGGTGCGCAAACCGGGCAAGTTGCCGTTCGATACGCACAGCCACTCGTACGATCTCGAGTACGGCAGCGATACGCTCGAGATGCACATCGATGCACTCGATGCGGGCCAGCGCGTCTTGGTGGTCGACGACCTGCTGGCCACCGGCGGCACGGTCGAAGCCTGCTGCAAATTGCTCGAGAATTTTTCGGTCGACATCATCGGCTGCGCCTTCTGTATCAACCTCAAGGCGCTCGGCGGCGAAAAGCGGCTGAAGGCACCAGTGTTCAGCCTGCTGGATTACTAGGCGACGCGCCCCATCTTTCTCTGCGATCGCGAAGCGATCACCTGCGATAGCCTGGGGCGGCAGCCCCAGGGAACGGTCGCGCGGCAGATCAGCCGTTGGTCGCGATAGCGACTACCTTGCACTCGTAGCGAAGGATCGGCCGCGCGAAATTGAATAAGGTAGTCGCGTTCGCGACCAGTAGAGAAGCTCGCTTCATGCGTCACCTGGGGCTCGCGCCCCAGGCTATCGCAGGTGATCGCTTTGCGATCGCGAAGCGTGCTTGCGTTTAACCCGCGCGGCGAGTTGGCGTGGGGGCTTCGGTGCGGCGGGGCAGCGGCAGGATCTTGGGCTCGGGGATAGCCATCGGGCCGATTTGCCAGGCGCGGCTCGAGTCCCCTTCCCAGCGATGAGCCGCGATTTGATCGAGGATCTCGGTGGCCAACTGGATCGCCTTGCAACCGTCTTCGCCGCTGACGATCGGCGCCGCATGCGTGCGAATGCTGAGCGCGAAATCGTTGTGCTCATCGAGGATCGCATTGCGCGGCTGAGCCGGCAGCGATTCGACGCTGAACAGCTCGCCGAAGATGTTGCCTTTGGCCACCGCCCGCTCTTCGGGGGAAAGCTGTTCGAGATTCACTTCGCGCGACAGGATGTTTGCCGACGGCTTGACCAGCCGCACTTCGTTCTTGGCAAAATCGATATCGGCCATCGACGTGGTCGTGTAGACCGACATCCGCCGCACGGCTTCCAGGCTCACGCGCGAGGCTTTGAAGTTGGCGATGCAGCCGTTGGCGAAATGCACGCGAGCTTCGGCCAGATCCTCGCGCTGGCCGAGCAGCGCCAGGCCGCAAGCCGAAACGGAAGTGACCGGACTGCGCACCAGGCTTAGCACCAGATCGATGTCGTGAATCATAAGGTCCTGGACGACGCCGATATCCGTGCTGCGTCCGCTATAAGGGCCCGACCGAACGCATTCGAAATACTTCGGCGCGCCGAGATGAGGCTGCGCGGCGGTCCAGCTGGGATTGAAGCGTTCGACGTGGCCGACTTGCAAAACCATGCCGTGGCGATTGGCGATCTGTACTAGCCGCTCGGCCTGATCGGCGGTAGATGCAAGCGGCTTTTCCACCAGCACGTGAATGCCGGCTCGCAGCAGCGTGCTGGCGACATCGTAGTGATGTACGGTCGGCGTAGCGATGATCGCTGCATCGACCTTGCCGATGACGTCCCGATAATCGTCGAAGGTGGGCAGTTGAAGTTCACTGGCGACCGTCGCGCGAGCTGCGGCCAGCGGCTCGACGACTCCGACCACTTCGAGCTGTTCGTTGCTCTTGGCCAGTCGCGCATGAATGCGCCCGAGATGTCCGGCGCCGACGATCGCTATCTTCAGCTTGCTCACGCTGCTTTCCTCCGGTCGCGGCCGCGTCCATGTCGGCCCAGTTGGGAGCTTTCGATGAATTCAAACAAGACTTGCAGTTCCGGCAGCAGCTTGCCGCCAGCGGCCAGGATCTCGCGGGCATGTTCCATCCCGACGCGCGAGCGATACAACAAGCGATAGGCTTCCATGAGTGCCTTGATCGCTTCGGCCGAAAAGTTCTTGCGTTTGAGAGCCACGACGTTGACCGTGCGCGGGCGAGCCGGAAAGCCTTCCACGAGCATGTACGGAGGGACGTCGTGCAGCACCCGGCTCAGGCCGCTGACAAAGCTGTAGCAGCCGATCGATGCGAAGTGATGCACCGCCGCGCCGCCGCTGAGCGTGGCATCGTGATCGACTCGGACGTGGCCGCCGAGCATCACGTTGTTGGCCATGATGACGCGGTCACCGACTTTGCAGTCGTGCGCCACGTGGCTGCAGGTCATGAAATAGCAATCGCTGCCGACTGAGGTGATGCCGTCTTCTTTCTCGGTGGCGCGGTTGATCGTGACCGATTCGCGGAACACGTTGCCGTCGCCGATGATCACTTGCGTCGGCGTGCCTTTGTAGGAGAGGTCTTGCGGTTCGGCGCCGATGACCACGTTGGGAAAGAGGTGGTTGTTGCGGCCGATCCGCGAGTTGCCACTGATGGTGACATTGTTTTCGAGACGTGTGCCACGCCCGATCTGCACGTTGGCGCCGATCACGCAGTGGTGGCCGATGCGGACTTCGTCATCCAGTTCCGCTCTGGGATCAACGACAGCCGTGTGCGCTATGATGGTGGACATCGGGTGAGGCTTTCCAACTCTGGTTACTTCTGGTTTTCTTAAGCGACACGTCGCTCGGAATGCGAATCGTTCATGACGGCTGTGCGCAGGGCCTGAGCCAAACGCCCATTCAATTGATGGCCGCTCCGGTGAGCGACAATCCTTCCTACCAAGTCAAAGCCTGCCAACGCTAGATCACCTAGCAGGTCCAGAGCCTTATGACGAGGACATTCGTCGGCAAATCGCAACGTGTTATCGATTGGCCCATCTTCGGCAAAGACCAGCAAGTCGCGGGTGGTGACATGCTGAGCCAGCCCTTTGCTTTGCAGCTGCTCGGCTTCGGCCAGCGTCACGAACGTCCGCGCCTCGGCCAGTTCGTTGACAAACGTGAATTCGGAGACCGGCGTCGCGAAGGTTCCCTTGCCGATCGAACTGCCCGGGCCGTAGTCGAGCTGATATTCGATGCTCAGGCCGCTATCGGGCGAAGCGGGAAAGGCTTTGACCCACTGCGTCTCGTTGCCGACGATCATCGGCTCGGTGATGTGGTAGGTCAGGCGGTGTTCGGTTTGAATCGTGCGTCCGGCTGCTTCTAAAGCCAGAGCATAAGCATGGCTGCTGCCGTCCAGTCCCGGCATCTCGCAGCTGGTGCAGTGAATCTCGACGTTGTCGATTTTCATGCCGTACAGCGCGGCCAGCACATGCTCGACCATGTCGACCACCGCTGAGCCATGAGCCAAGCGCGTGCGCAGCGACATGTCGACGCGATAATCAGCGACCGCTTCTACCCGCGGGCAATCGGGCAGATCGGTGCGCACGAACTGAATGCCGGTGTTGGCTTCAGCCGGAAAGAAGGTCAAAGTGATCGGTTGGCTCGACCAGTAACCACGGCCAGTGACTTGGCATGGACGGCTGAGCGTGTGCTGAAATCGAGTAGCCCGCATGACGTTCCTAAGATTGGTCAGATGCGCCAGCACCGGCTTAGGCGCGGCCGCTTGGCGAGAACGCGCAGCGGCTCGGTGCCTTGGGGCAAGTGCGACGCAGAAAGCTCCAGCAATAATCGCTTGTGTGCTGCCATCCCCGAAGCGGTCAACGCAGCTTCGGGGAAGCGCACGATCAGGTCACGTGCAACCCAGCGGCTGCTACCGGGTAACTCCGGCACCCGGACGGGCGGCGGTGTTCACCGCGCCTTGAGCCTGAGAGCTCTGTTGCGGGTTGAGCTTCTTCAGCTCGGTCAAGACCCACTCGGTGATGTCCACGTTCTGATTGTGGTAGAAGACTTCCTGTCCCATCGCGACTTCGATGGTCTCGGGCTTCTTCGGATCGGGCT
>JBQCEI010000915.1:0-6092 GCA_051960375.1 Aureliella sp.
TGAGGCCCTCGGCGGCGCTGGGATGCAGACGCTCACGCGCGGCATCATCGCCTTGGCAGTGCTCAGCAGCGTCTTTGGAATGCTGCTTGCCGGTCCGCGCGTCTACTTGCAAATGGCTCGCGACGGCGTGATGCCTCGCTTTTTGAATACAGCGGGCGAAGTGCCACGGCTCGCCATCGTGACGCAAGCCGCCCTGAGCATCGCAGTGGTCTGGCTAGCTCAGCTCGACCAGATCATCGGCTATCTCGGCATGACGCTCTCGGCATGCAGCGCTCTGACGGTCGGCACCATCTGGCGTTTGGCGCACAGCGCTCGAACCGACGCGAGCGGATCGCCGAAGTGGTACGAACATCTTTCGGCGGCGGTTTATATAATCGGGACGCTGGCCATGCTCGGCGCGGTCATAGCCCAAGGCCAGCGCACCGGAGAACTCGTCGCTGTGGGAGCGACGATTGTCGTCGGCCTGGGTGTGCTGGCCGCGTGGCTTATTTTCGGCGGTCCCACATTGGCAAAGGAAACGGATTGAGCCGGCTCGGGAAACCTTGGCGCTTGCTGCGCTTTCGAAGCGAGTTTCGTCAGTTTGCACGGCTCCATCGCGGCGAGCGTCCCGAGCTGCCGCTCAAGTGGCGCGACCGCTGGCCCAGACTCAACGACCGCACCGAACATCTGCCGTTCGACGCGCACTACATTTACCACACCGCCTGGGCGGCTCGCGTCCTGGCCGCCACGCGCCCGCAGCGGCATATCGACATCAGCTCGCTGGCTTACTTTGCCACGATCTGTTCGGCGTTCGTGCCTGTCGAGTTCTACGATTACCGCCCGGCCGGCATCGTGCTCCCGAACCTCAAGTGCGGCGCGGCCGATCTCTGCAACTTGCCGTTTGCCGATCGATCGCTCGAGTCGGTCTCGTGCATGCATACGATTGAGCACATCGGGCTGGGTCGCTACGGCGATCCGCTCGATGCCCGAGGCGATCGCCGAGCGCTAGCCGAACTCCAGCGCGTCGTCGCTCCGGGCGGCTCGCTGCTGGTCGTCGTCCCGGTCGGTCGCCCGCGCGTCCAATACAACGCGCATCGAATTTACGGTCCCCAGATGATCGAGCAGTCTTTGCCCGAGCTAGCGCTGCAAAGCTGGTCACTCTTGCCCGACAATTCTACAGGCGGTCTGGTCGACAATCCGAAGCGCGATTTCGCGCTTCAGCAGCGCTACGGCTGCGGCTGTTTTCACTTCGTCCGCAAAGCATAAAATGGCATTGTCTCCGGTTTAGTGGCTACTGCAGGCTGCATGCGGTCTGTGTGCCACTGGCCTTAGCCAGTGTCTTCACCCTCGAAGTTAAAACGGAACAAGAAGAGCCATCCGTTCCAATGCCAACGAATCGTTGACCAACAACCACCTTGGAAGGTACTCGGCATTGGAAAACTGGTCTTCCGTCCTACTTCAAACTTCTAAATGGACGAAACGGGCTAAGGCATGTGGCACACAAAGGCACTAAAACTCGAGAAGCGCCGTAAAATGAGACAGAGCATAGTTTTGATGAACACCCGATTTGCGTGGATGCGAACATCATGAACGAACCCAACGCCGAAGAGCCGAAACTGATCATCGACGAGGACTGGAAGAGCCAAGTGGAGCGCGAGCGCGAACAGCTGCGCAAAGCTCAAGAGGCCGGCTCGAGCGCGACGGAGTCCGAGGTCGAGCAGCCCTCGGCCGTGAAGTCGCCGCGCGGCAATCGGGCTGGCAGCGAAGAGCCGCATGAAGAGCATGAACTGCCACCGGCGCCGCCGGCTAGCTTCCCGTTGCTGGTTTCGATGCTCGGCACGCAAGCCCTCATGGCGATGGGCCAGTTCGGCGGCCACGATCCCGAGTCACCGCCGCGGCTGGACTACGCCAAGCACTACATCGACCTGCTAGGCGTGCTGGAAGAAAAAACCAAGAACAATCTCAGCAGCGACGAAGCGCACCTGCTGGGCGATTGGCTCCACCAACTGCGCCTGGGCTACGTCGAAGCGATGAAGCATAAGAAGTAGTCGGACGCGGAGGCCATCGTGCTAGAGTTTGAGTCAGCTTACAACCTGAACTGCATGGTCCGTCTCAAATGCAACCGCGCAGTCAAGCTTGAATCGCTTGATCAAGAGTTGACTTACGCCGGTTTGCTGGAAGGCACGCCTGATGCCAAGTCAAACGACGGAAATATCGAAGCCGCACTCGATGCCGCGCGCAGACGATGTGCGCCCGGCGCAGAGCCGTTTCTGATCGCTCCGTGTCGCAGAGACTACCTTCGGGAAATCGGCGATATGACTGACGCTGCTCGCTTGTCGCCAAACCGACGTCCTGAATGGCTACCGATGGTTCGATGCATCGCGTCTTTCACACATATAAAGCCTGTGCGAGATCCCGCTCGCGACTTTTCCGCTTTAGTGGTCCTTTGGTATCAGGAAGAATTTGCGATGCCAATCCTACCACCTGCGCTTGATGCGCTTTTCAACCTCGACTGGGATACGCTTGCAACGGACGTCGACGTATAGCGACGGCAATGAAATGCGGACGACAATCCGATGAACTGGAGCGGCGGAGCCGACGAAGAACATGGCACTTCCTCCGCGCTCTCCGCGCCTCCGCGGTAAAAATGGGATGGGAAGAATTCGGCAAAATAAACTGTAGCGGCTGAGGGGACTTTGCCGATGACACCTATAGCCGCTGGGGGGCGGTCTACGAACAATGCGTGTCAAGGCACGTAGGCTGGCGAACGCACGTGATCCTTCGCAGTCCATTGGACGCCAGTTGCCGTGTCCCCCAATCTCTCAATCCTGCCCATACGACGCGAACTAGCGACGAGCCGCTCGGCCACTGGCGCGATGGTAGTCGTATGGGCACTCTGGCTTTGCACCTTTGCCAGCGGCTGTAGTCTGCTGCCCGATATCAAGCACAAGCCGCAGTACATCAATCCCTTCCCGCAGATCAAGACGGTGGCCGTGTTGCCGTTCGTCAATCAGAGCGAGGATGCCACGCTGTCGTCGGATCGCGTGACGCTCGCCTACATCAACGAGCTGCAATCGATCCCGGGATTCGAAGTTCTGCCACTGGGCGTCGTCAAAACGCAGCTCGAGCAATACAAAGCTCCGCTGGCGTGCGGCGAAGATTTTCAAGCCTTTGCCAGGTATCTGGGGGTCGATGCCGTGCTGCTCGGTTCGGTGGTCGATTACTCGGCCTATTATCCACCGCGGATGAGCATGAAAGTCAACTGGTACGCCGCCAACCCCGGCTATCATCCGGTCCTGCCCGGCTACGGCCTGCCTTGGGGAACCAAGGAAGAGAAGAAGATTCCTCGCTGGGTTCACGAGGAAGCCCAGCGGGCTCTGGCTGCCGAGCAGATGCGAACGCAAACGCCCCCAATGGTCGTCGGCACCTCGCCAGCGAGCGAACTGCCGGCTCAGCCGCCCGTAGTGCCCGCGCCTGAGCCGATCGTGCCACAGGAAGAAGAGAACGCCGAGCTAGTGCAGCCGACCTCGGTCGCCGAAGAACTGGCTCGCGAAGGCCAGGTGATCGCAGCGGTTGGCGAAGGGCCAGCGCTGGCAGCGGATTCGGCAACTGCGCAAAGCTTGCCGCCTAACTGGCCTGACGTGCGCGGCTTCATTCCCGACCCACCGCAGGCGACGCCGCCTCCGATGCTGCCGCAGCATGACCCGATCATTAGCCACATGCGGAACTATAACGGTCATGACGAAGATTTTGCGCAGCGTGTCGAAGACTATTTTTACTTCCGCGATGATGCTCGCTTTGGAGGCTGGCAAGCGTATCTCCAGCGCAGCGAAGACTTTATACGAGTCTGTTGCCATTTTCACATCACGGAAACGCTCGCGGCACGCGGCGGCCAGGATGAAAGCCGCTTGATCTTGAGGTGGCCTATCGACCGATACCAGCGGTAGGCGCCCGGGGGGTGTCTAAAAACCCTTGATTTCATTGGCTTTTGACACCATTTCGGGACGCTGCGGCGGTAAAGTCGGCGCGTACGGAACGGCCCGCAGCAACTGCTCAACTCGGAGCAGTTTACTTCGGTCCCGGCGTCCGCATCTTCAGCACCACCGGCGGCGACAGGCGGTTGCCGCTTATGTCATTCAACGATCGTCAGCCTCGAATTCGGAAGTGGACCGGCAAGCTCGCGCGACCCCGAGCGACTTGCCACTTGCGCTTCCCGCCGCACCAGCGACGGGTTCGAAGCTGCGCTGCCAATGCATGCTCAGGGAGGAAGTCAGCATGAGCAAAGAGATCAACGTGCTCGCCATGGTTAAGGGAGAAGAGCGGTACATTTTCTTGTACGACGACGAGCATCGCACCGAAACGCTGCGCATGCTTGGCCGTTACGCAGCCGACCCCGAGTTGAGCTTCACTTGGTACGACGCTGCAGTGCTCAGCAAGAAGATTCGCGAGACAGCCGCACAGATCGAAGCCAGCCAAGTGCGGGCGACCGCTCCGCTACAGCCGGATCGCCCGGGCCGCATGGTCGCTCCTCGATTCAAGCTGCCGCAGTAGTCGCCCCTAAACCACTTTAGGCCGCACAGATCGCGGCCGATCAAAAAGGCTCAGTACCGATCATGAAGCCCGCAACGGATCGCATTCAGCACGCGCTGGCAACCACTTCGCGCGTCGCCCTCGTCATGCCAGTGTCCTTGTTCGAAGTCCCAAGCATGTACGACCTGCCGCGCCGCGCGCGCCACAAGTTGGAAACTTGCGACGACAAACACGCGCTGCGCATCGAACGCTCGACAGAGGCGTATCGCCGAGGCGCGTGAAGCCCCTTGGGGCAGCGCCCGCATGCAGTTCAGGCATCGCGTTTTTGAACCACAGAGGCACAGAGAGCGCAGAGAGTAGGCAGCCGACGACAACGGGTCTCAGTGCCCTCTGTGCCTCTGTGTTTGCGGTTTTTCAGTGCACTAGCACCTAGGACCCGACTCCCTTGCGCAGCGAAATTACGCAGTTCTTGCGTTACTTGGCAACCGAGCGCAACGCTTCGGATTTGACGATCAAGTCGTATCGCGAGGATCTGTTCGACCTGGCGGAGTACCTGAACGAACAGCTCGGCGGCGACCGTCCACCCGGCGAGATCACGCCGCGCGACCTGCGCGGCTATCTGGCTGCGCTACACGAAGCGGGCTACGCGCGCAGCAGCATCTCGCGCAAGCTCGCCTCGCTGCGGAGTTTTTATCGATTCGCTCAGCGGCGCGATCTGGCCGACACCAATCCTGCCAAGCCGCTGAGGAACCCGCGGGCGACTCGCAAGCTGCCGCATTTCTTGACCAGCCAAGAGATCCTGACGCTGCTCGACGCGCCGTCCAAGGGCGACACGTTGGGCCTCCGCGACGTGGCGATTCTGGAGACGATGTACTCGGCCGGTTTGCGCGTCAGCGAAGTCGTCGGGCTCAATCAAGGGGACCTCGAGTTCGAAGAGGGAGTCGCTCGCATCCGCGGCAAGGGACGCAAGGAACGGCTCAGCCCGCTGGGGCGCTACGCCGTCGACGCGCTGCAGAGCTATCTGCCCAAACGCGTTCTCGGCAAGCGCGAACCGCAAGGCCGCGAGGCACCGGTGTTCGTCAATCGCTTCGGCAGCCGCCTGACGACGCGAAGCGTAGCCCGAATGCTCGAAAAGTACCTGAAACTGACCGGGCTCGACCTGCGAACCACGCCGCACACCCTGCGCCACAGCTTCGCCACGCACCTGCTCGACCGCGGCGCCGACATCCGCAGCGTCCAAGAGCTGCTCGACCACAAGAGCCTGGTGACGACGCAGATCTACACGCATCTTTCCACTGCCAATTTGCGCGAGGTTTACAACCGGGCGCATCCGCGGGCGTCAGGGTGAGCAGGCTTCAGGCTTCAGGCTTCAGGCTTCAGATCGAGTACGAGTACGGTTTTACAGGGCCAAAGGCCCGATATTCCTTGCCCAGCCCGGCAGGGCTGGGATCCGTGCGACGAGCATAAATATCGCGGCCCCCCGCAGGCCGCAGGCGGCGCGAGGCCCCGGCAACCCGGCCCTAGACGGGCTGGGCTAAGGAATGACGGGCCTTTGGCCCTAAAACCTCGTGCTCGTGCTCGTT
>JBQCEI010000916.1:0-2074 GCA_051960375.1 Aureliella sp.
GCTGTGAAAGTTCTCGAGCTGGTAGCCGAGGTTGACGATATTTTGCAGGCTGCGGAGCTGAGCCTGGAGGCGCTGATGCGCGACAGCGCTGGCGATCAGGCTCGCGGCTTCGACGCCGCGCGAAGGCGCCAGCCAGTCGTACAAGAACCTGCGCGGCGGCAGGTGTTCCTGGTGATACGGCTGATCGGTCTTTTCAAAAAAGTCGTCGACGTTTTGCCAGCGGCCCAGGGCGGGCGTGCGAGTGACGACTTGCTGGAGCAGTTCAAAGAACGGCGAGTAGCGATTGGGCCAGTGAGCCAGCATGAACACCGGCACGTGTTGGTGATCGAGCGCCTCGGCGATGCGACGCCCGAGTGTCAAATAGGTCGACGCATCGTTGGCATCGGCCAGCGGCGGCGCGACCGCGTTGAGAAACGTTCCTTCCGAAGCTTCCCAGGAGAACTTGGCGTGGCTGCCCGAGGGATACGTCCCTTCCTCCCAAGCGATGAGCATCGAGCCGACGTAGCCGCTGCGGCGCAGGTGCAGTGGCATGTCGCTCAGCTGACCGTACGAGAAGCGGGTGAAGACGCCCGGCGGCTCAAACCCCAGAGCGCGGTACGCCTCGCGGCCGCGGACCAAGTCGCGCTTGAGCGCATCGAAGCTCATCAGCGGATGCGGCCGTTCGATATCCAGCCCACCGGCCAGGCTCGCGCGACGTTCCGCCAGCGCCTGCTGCAAGCGATCGGCCGCCGCGGAGTGGCTCGAGCGCATCTGGCTGAGCAGATTCGCGCTGGCGACGAACGTGGTGGCGTGGTCGCGCGCCAGCTGCTCTTCGACGCTCGTGCCCAGAGTCGTCGCCGCCAGCAGCGTCACATCGAGCAGGCTGACATCGAGTGAGTAGTAGTGATCGCGCTATTGGCCGAGCTGATCGAAGCACGACTGGAGCATTTTCTCAGTTTCGGCCGCATCGCCCGAGAGCGCCGCCGCGGCGGCTTCGGCCAGCTGGCTGTCAAAGAGGCTCTGATCGAGATTGCTCGTGTAGCGGAGCTGGCGGGTGAGAAATTGGATCTGTAGATAAGCGTAGCCGAGGGCCGCAAACTCGGTCTGCCAGCGTGCGGTCAGGTCCGATGGCAACTGTCCAGCCTGGCTCTCGGCCGGGGGCAAAACCGTCAACCACTGGTTTTGCAGCTCGCGCCAGTCCTGCTTGGCTTCAAGCAGCCAGCCGCCGCCGCGCTCGGCGGTGCCGGCTAAATCGCTGGGCAAGCGCGGCTGGCTGAAATCGGGAACGACGGCCAGCACGCCCTGAAAGTCGTGCGGCGGCTGGTCGGCCGATTGCCACCGCGGGGCGGCGGCGGTCTGGGCGATCAGGCTCGGATGCCACAGAGCCAGCCAGCCGTTGAGCACCTGGGCACTGTCGGAACTGGAAACCGATTCGGGAAAATCGTCGAGGCCGGAACAAGGAATGAGCAACAAGCATTCTCGCAGGGGCTGCGACATAGGTGCTTTCTCGTAGGGCTTGGTGGGCTGCAGGTTCATATCGGTGCGCTGAGGGGCAGTGGGCGGTACGCGGGGGAGGTCCTCGGGTCAGATCAACTGCAGGGCGTTAGCCCGCGGTTGGCTGTTATCTCGGGCCACTTTGCCGGTCCGCGCAAACCGGCCGCTAGCGCGTGCCGGCTAATATAGCCGTCAGATCGATGTGCAGGGCGGCATGCTCGCCCCCGCAGCACCCTTCGGCGGCATAACCGGCACGAACCGAACCGGGCGTCGGAGCGGGCGGACAAGTTAGGATCGCAGGCCTGAAAAAATCAGCAAAGGGGAGGTGAAAATTTGACAGCTCGCCCGTCAATTCGATACAGTATTTGGGTGAGGGAATCCTTCAGTTAGACGTTCTGCTTTGTCCGTTGTCTCATCTCGACAGAGCTCGTCATCGATATCGAACGCTAAGGATATTCGAGCGCTAAAGGTATTCGAACGCAAGGATATCGAACGCGGGGCGTTCACCTTCCTCGCTTGTGGTGCGTTTTGGCAGCGTTGCCCTTGTTTGTGGGCAGTTGTGACCAGCGGAAAGTGGAAATCAAACCATGGCAAAAGTCGC
>JBQCEI010000917.1:0-7034 GCA_051960375.1 Aureliella sp.
AATTACACGCGCGACCTCGAAGCAATCGTACTGAAGTATCCCGACGATGTCGAAGCCCGAGCACTGCTCGCTCTGCAGCTCTGGGAAAACGGCCGCAACGATCTGCCGATTGTCAGCCACGTCGCCATCGATGCGGTGCTGCAAGACGTGTTCGACAAGCAGCCGATGCACCCCGCGCATCACTACCGCATCCATCTCTGGGACAGCCGCGATCCGTCGCAGGCGCTCAAGAGCGCCGCTCTCTGCGGCCCGAGCTTGCCGGGGATTGCTCACATGTGGCACATGCCCGGCCACACGTACTCGAATCTGAATCGCTACCACGATGCGGTCTGGCAGCAAGAGGCTTCGGCTCGCGTCGATCATGCGCACATGATTCGCGACCGGATCATGCCCGATCAGATCCACAACTTTGCCCACAACAATGAGTGGATGATTCGCAATCTGCTCAAAATCGGCCGCATCGAGGATGCGATCAGCCTGGCGACCAACATGATCCAGTTGCCGCGGCACCCCAAGTACAACACGCTCAAAGGAGGCAGCGCCAAGTACGGACGCGAGCGGCTGCTGCTGAGCCTGAGCACCTACCGGCTGTGGCCCGAATTGATCGCTGCCGCCGACAGCAAACTAATCGAAGCGGGCGACAGCGACGAATCGCAGATCGAACTGGCCAGGCATCTCGGCATCGCCCATGCGCTGCTCGACCACAGCGCCCAAACGGCCGACATCCTCGCCGGCCTGCGCGCGCGGCAGGATAAGATCGAAGAAGAACTGAATGAAATCTCGGGCGCCGAAGCCGACGAGAAGCTCGTCGCCGTTCGCCCCGATTCTGGCCAGCCCCCCGCACCGAAGAACACCAAGTCCGTCGGCGCGGCCAGCTCCGCATCGGCATCCGGCGCGTGCCTAGCCAGGTTGGATTCTGCCAAGTCCGATTCGGAAAAGGCCGACGACGAAAAGAAAGCGGCGGCCAATCGCCAGCGACGCCAGCGGGAGCGCGGCGACCGCAAGAAGGAACTCGAGCCGCGCAAGAAACAAGTCGCCGAAGCCATTGCCGCGATCGAAGCGTCGCAGGCCGCAGCCGCCAAGCGCTGGGACCGCGCGGTCGAACTGTATGGCAAGGCCGGCACGTGGGATAACCTCTTGAAAGTCGAATGGCTGGCGCGGGCTCAGAAAACTGACGCCGCACTCGAACTGGCCGAATCGGAGATCAAGAAGAACCCTGGCACGATATTGCCTCGAGCGGTCGCGGCATATGTTCGCTGGCAAGCTCGCGGTGCGCAGGACGCGCAAGGCACGTTTGAAAAACTGCGCGAGGAATGTGCGGCCGCCGACCTCGATACGCCGCTGCTGGCTCGCCTGGAGCCGCTGGCCAGTGAACTGGGTTACGAAGCCGCCTGGGCCAAGCCGCTCGAGCCGCGCTCGGATACCGGTCCACGGCCACCCTTGGATTCGCTAGGCCCCTTCCGCTACTCGCCGTACGAAGCGCCGAGCTGGCAAGGGGTCACACGCGATGGCCAGCTGGTCGATTCGGGCAAGTATGCCGGCAAGCCGACAATCGTCATCTTCTATCTCGGTTTTGGCTGCTTGCACTGCATGGAACAGCTGCAAGAGTTTTCGCCCGCGGCCGACAAGTTCCGCGAGGCGGGCATCGAGCTAGTGGCGATCAGCACCGAAACGCCCGAGCTGCTGGCTCAAGGAATCAACAACTACAGCAAACAGCTCGACATTCCGCTGCTGGCCGATCCCGAGCTCAAGGCATTCAAAGCCTTCCGCTGCTACGACGATTTTGAAAAGCAGCCCCTCCACGGCACCTTCCTGATCGACGCCGACGGCCGAGTCCTCTGGCAAGACATCAGCTTCGAACCCTTCATGGACGAAGAGTTTTTACAGAAGGAAGCCCAGCGCCTCCTGTCGCTCGAACGATAGGTGATTTTACCGCGGAGGACGCGGAGAGCGCGGTGAGGGAAGGGCGGCTGATCAGTATCGCAGGTTGCCCTCGAAATCGGGCATTTGGTCGTTGGCGACCGCCTCGCTCCATCGGTTCAATCGCTCAGCAGACCAGAACTTTCGGCAGAGGTCGAAGTACTCCAGCACCGCTGCTTTCTCGCCCTGCTCGAGCAATTCTTTGGCGAGAGTCATGTTGGGGCCAAACGAATCCAATTGCGGTGAGCCAGGCGTTCTACCAGACCCAAGCAAACGCGCTTTGGCCTTTTCGATGTCGCCCGCTTTCAAAGCCAGGCGCCCGAGAACGAGATGGGCATGATGGATCAGATTGCCTCGGTTCCAATTCCGGCCGCTTTCCTGACTAGCCGCTAGCGCGCGAGCTGCATACTGCTCGGCTTTGACATCTTCGCCGGCTTCCAACGCGGCTCGTGCCAAATCGGGTAATAATGCATCGGCAAATCGAGCGTCGGTTTGAAAGGCCAGACAACGCTCGAATTGTTCCAGCGACCTGGATGCGATCTCGCGTCGCCTGGCTGCGTCCTCGCGGTGAATCGAGAGGCGGTAGAGGTGGCCAAGCCTTTCGTACCAAGTTGGATTGTGGGGATCGAGTTTTTGTGCTCGCAGCAACAGGTCCTCGGCGATGGAACGCTCGGGCAGAAGAAAGAATTTCGCAGCGTTAGCCAAGACTAACGGGTTCTCTCGGTGCTTCTCGATCTTTGTGAGCCATAGTCGCTTAGCCTTTGCATATCCGCCCGCGTTGAGTTGGGCCATGATGCGCATTTCCGGATTGCCGCCAACCGGTAAATCGGGATGCCTTTCAATAAACCACAACACCAGTTTCTCGTGTGCCTGTCTTGCATCGTCTGACTCGAAACCTTCGCTATGGTAATGCGCCACGAGCTGAAGCCGAGAGTCCAAGTCATCGGGATTCGCATCAGCGATTTTCTGAACCTCGCGTGCGTCCCAAGCAGAAAGTCTGTGTCCTCGAGCCAGGAGTTGCTGCTGCCGTATCCGTTCGCTCCGATCCATGGTTGCCTCTTCTACCGGCGCTTTGTGGGACCGACGTTTACCGAACAGCCATTTTACCGCAGAGGACGCGGAGAGATCTTTGCCCTTTCTCTTCTCCGCGCTCTCCGCGTCCTCCGCGGTAAAAAGAAAAGGGCACCGGTGAAAACTCACCAGTGCCCTTTGTTGGTTTCGGTTTACAAGCAGGCGACTAGTCCCACCACCACTGAGCCGAGGCGTTCGACTGGGCGACATCGAGCTGGGCCGGGCGGTTGATGTTCGACTGGGCGGTGCGGCTGGTGGCTGAGGCGGTTTCGAGCTTCACGCCGCCGCTGATCACGGCTACCACGGTGCCGTTCGGCATGCGGTTCCAAGCGGTTACCCCTTCGACGCTCTTGGGGGTCTGGCGGCCGGCCTTGGTGGCACTGGTGCGATGGCTCAGGTTCGGGAACCATTCCCGCAGCGACGGCTGGTCGGACGATTCGATGGCCAGTTGCAGAGCCAGTCCCAGTTCGAAGATGCCTTGCAGCCGGGCGTAAGCGGGCTGAGTAGCTCGCAGGTCATTCAGGCGGGCGGTCATCTCGCTGGCGAAGGCGTCCGCTGCTTCGTCGTTGGCGCCGGTTGCCTGGCGAACGCCGTTGGCATTGACCCATTGTTGTTCGCTCATCACCGCCACGGTTTGTGCGGGCAGTTCGAACAGGTCGCCGGTGGCGTTGACGCCGATCGGCGCATCGTTGTAGGCGAACCACCAGCGAATCAAGCTCTGCGCCGGTGCTTGGCCCATGCGTTCGAGGTGATCAAAGTAAGTCTTGATCTTCGGCACGGTGCTCGACAGGCCGAGCCCGACGCGCTTCATGTGTTCGTCGGCGTCGACCAGTGCCAGCGCGGTGCTGCTGGCTGGATCGATGCCGAAGATGTTGACCATGTGCGGCCCGACTTTGGCTTGCAGCTGATCGGCGGCGACTTGCGGCGTGCGACCGAGGCGTCCGATGACGGCCGGGTCAGCCAGAAACTTCTGCGCCGCCAGGATGCCTTGGTTGCTCGGGTCGAGCGAGCAGCCCAGCGGAGCGGTGTGGTCGTTCATCAGCGCGGCCAGCGTGCGGAGGTCTTCGAGCAGAAAACCGTTTTCGTCGCCAGCCACTTTGGCCGCCGGGCCCGAGATCAAAACATCTTGATTCTCTTTGTCGATGGCCACGTACTGGATGTGGGTGATGCCAGCCAGTTGCAGCATCTGAGCGGTCGGCTGCAGGCCGCGGGCGGCTACTGCGCCGAGGGCTGCGTCGAGCTGCTTGAGCGAAACGGTTCGCAGGCCGCTACCGGCTCGCCATTGCTGACGCGCACCCGGGGTAAAGCCCGGCATCATCCCGCCTTTGCGCTCGAGTCGCTTGAGATGCCCCTGAGCATCGAGCCACACGCCGTTGGGATACGGAATCATCGTGCTGGTGCCGGTGCCGCCGAAATCTCGCCATTCGTCGGGATCGACCGTTTGCGAGATGAGCATCATGATCGTGCTCCAGTCCTGCATCATGCCACCACCGGCGGCGCCAGCCGGATGCGGCTGCGGAGCGGGCTGAGTCGGCAGCGGCGCCGGGGCGCCGGAGCTGCTGGCCAGCGAGCCTTGTCCGTCGAGCGGCCCTTGCGCGTGAAGCGATGTGGTAAAGAGGCAAGCGACCAACATGGCACAGCTTGCCGACGCGGCAACCACGCCACGCAGGACGGTGGGCACAACAGCTGGCATTCTCATACCGAATTCCTTAGAGGTTCCAATGCCTTAAAATCGGCGGCAAGATGAGGCTTCGAAGTGTCGGGAAAAGCATCAACACTCTCTCGCGCAGTCTAATTGGGGTGTCTGGGGCCGTCAATTTATTTTTGACCAACCGTGTCCGCCGCCGGGCTACCGGCCAGTCGGCGAAAAGCCCGAAAAAACCAGCCAATCCCGGGGGCTGCTCCCGGCGGATTGAGAAGAGTTTTACCGCGGAGACGCGGAGAGCGCGGAGAATGCTGTGCGCTCTCCGCATCTCCGCGGTAAAATGAGCGAATCCTCCCCCTCGGCTCTCCAAGGGACGAATGAATTGATGCTTAGCCGCAATGCTTTCCGAATTCACACGGCCACGCTCGTGCTGGCGGCTGGCCTAGCGCCGCTCTCGCGGGCCCAAGAGCCCGACAAGCCAGCTGAAGACAAGCCGGCCTCAGCCACCCCAGCCGCCACCGAGTCGTTTCGGTCGACCGTCGCCGAGCCGTCGCTCGATGTGTTCCGCGAGCACATTCAGAAACTGAACGATCCCAGCTACCGGACGCGACAGCTGGCGATCTGGTATCTCGAGCAGAACGCCGAGCGAGCCCTGCCGCTGCTGCGCGAAGCGGGCGACACGACCGATCTGAACATCGGCGCGGAGATCGTCGCGCTGCTCAGCTCGCAAGCGATGGCGCCCGATCCGGTGATCAGCGTCGCTGCGCATGAAGCCTTGCAGCACATCGCCGGTGGCGAGCGGAGCGTCACGGCCGTCTCGTACCTGGCCAATAGCGCTCTGGCGGGCATCGCTGATCGCCAGGAGGTGCTCGCTCGCCAGTCGCTGCTCGACTTGAAAGTCGAAATGGGACCGCTCCGGCTGACCATCGGCGGTACGATGCAAAACGAAATCGGCTTCACGCCTTCGAACATCGTGCACGTCACCAGCGACTTTACCGGCACTGAAAAAGATATTCGCTTGTTCCGCTTCTTGCGGTCGTACGACACCGCTTACCTGGAAGGGGACAAGATCACCGAGAAACTGCTGCACGAAGTTCTGGCGATGCCGGGGCTGAAGCGCATCGTGCTCAAGGGACCCGCGATCACTAACGAGATGCTGACCGCTCTGTTCGATGTCCCGTCGCTCGAGCATCTCGAACTCAGCTACGCCGATGTCGATGATGCAGCGATCGATACGATCGTCGATCTGCCGCTGGTCGATTCGCTGCGCATTTTCGGGACGCGCATCTCGATGAAGGGTGCGGCTCGCATCAAGGAGCAGCTCGACGGCCTCGATGTCTACATCGGCCGCGGTGGGTTTCTGGGCGTTTCAACCAAGCCGACCGATTTAAAAGTGGAACGAGTCGTTCCCGACAGCGGGGCTGCGCGCGGGGGCATTGAAGCACAAGACTTGATCACGCATGTGAACGACAAACCGCTCAAGACGTTCAGCCAACTGCGCGACGAGTTAGCCAACTTCGCCCCAGGTGAAAAAGTAACCGTGACCGTCGAACGCTACCGAGATATCGAGCGCGGCCGACCGTTTCGCGCGACCGAAACGCTCACTCTCAAGCTCGAGATCATTCTCGGCAAAGATGCGCCGCTGGAATAAATGCAGGAAGCTGGCTTGTCCGCGGCAGCGCCGCATCTGACTCTCGAGTGGCGGCGGCGGTATACCCAGCGGCTGGTGCGGTGGTACGCCGAGCACCAGCGCGATCTGCCGTGGCGGCGCACGCGCGACCCGTATGCGATCTGGATCAGCGAGACGATGTTGCAGCAGACGCAAGTCGCGACGGTCATCGACTACTACCACCGGTTCCTGGCCCGCTTTCCGACGGTCGAAGCCCTGGCCGCAGCCGACGAGCAAGAAGTGCTCGGGCTTTGGGCGGGGCTGGGCTACTATCGACGCGCTCGCCAACTGCACGCCGCCTCGCAGCAAGTGGTCAGCCAGCACCGCGGCAATTTTCCGGGGGATGTGCCGAGCCTGATGCAATTGGCCGGCGTGGGCCGCTATACAGCCGGCGCGATTGCATCGATCGCTTTCGACAAGCCGGCGCCCATTCTCGAAGCGAACACCGAACGGCTCTACGCCCGATTGCTGTGCCTGCGCGAGCCGACTCGCAGTCCAGCGTCATTGGCTTTGCTGTGGCAGTTTGCCGAGTGGTCGTTGCCGCGCGGCGCCAGTCGCAGTCCAAACTCGAGTGCTCGCACGATCAATCAAGCGGCCATGGAACTGGGCAGCCTCGTTTGCAAGCCGGTCAATCCTCGCTGCTGCGAGTGCCCGCTGGCAGCTCTGTGCCCGACGGCGCTCCATGGTTTGCAAAGCGCGATACCGGTTCCGAAACCCAAGAAGAGCTTT
>JBQCEI010000918.1:0-2967 GCA_051960375.1 Aureliella sp.
AGGCAGGTTCGTCCCTCGCTTACGCGTCGGGTTACAAGAATTCCGGACAGGACCGGGTTGCCGCTCGGGCTCAGGAGAGAAAACCTGGTTGACCGCAGCGACCGCGGTTTGTTACTGTCGCATGGGCTACCAGTACGCACGCGGAAGGAGACGGCCAGCCATGCGGCTCGATATGCGATCAATCGTGGCGACTGCTCACATGCTTGTCGCGTGCACCGCACTGGTCGGCACCGCGCTGGTCGGCACCGCGCCGACGGCCGGCGCTCAGTCGGTCCAGCCGATCGACGCGCCTGCCTACGATCCGTTCGCGCCGACTCCCGTCGAAGCGAGTCCCGTTGCGCACAATCTTCCTTTGCAGGGGGCGGGGCTGCAGGCCGGACCGCTCGATCAGATCCCGTTCAATGCCCAAGCTCCGTGGCCCGACACGCCTCCAACGGTGCCGGTGCCCCGCGTGGCCGTCGGCTCCCCCGCGCCGCTCAGCGCCGATCCGAACAATCTCGCTTCGCCTCAGATGTTGGCTTGGCTGAAACAGCTCGTGCGCGAAAACTTGCCTGAGACGTACGAAAACGATAAGAAGTGGAATCAGCAAAAGGAAGTCTGGGACGGCGTCGACTTCTCGCGCGACGGGCTGAAAATCAAGACCAAGCGAAAACACAAACTGGTTAATCATGGAACGTGGACGCGGTACCGGTTGCAGATCGTCGATCCCGACAACCGGCTCGATATCCAGTTCCACAAATTGCAGCTCCGTGAGGATGGCAAGATTGCGTTCGACGTATCGGTCGAGATGCTCTTGGATGTATTCGGGCGCATGAGTCAGTGGGTGCGCGACGTCCAGCTGATTAGCCTCAGCGCCAACGCCGATGCGGTTTGCAAACTGAGCGTTCAAGGAACCGTTGCGTTTCAGCTCAACCCGCTGCGCGTTCCGCCCGACATCATGATCAAACCGAACGTCGATGCCGCCCGCGTCGACATCGCTTACTTTCGCGTCCGCCGCATCAGCCAGCTCGGCGGTCCGGCTGCTGCTCAACTCGGCAACGGGCTCCGCGCGGTGCTCGAGTCGAAGCTCGAAGAGAGCAACGAGAAACTGCCCGAGAAGATGAATCGCCAGCTCGCCAAACACAGCGACCGAATGGTCTTCTCCATGCAGGACTGGCTGCAATCCAAACTGCCGCTGCCGGACTCAGCGGATAAATAGTTGTGCGCGATGATTTACCGCGGAGGACGCGGAGGAACGCGGAGGAAAACCAACGCGTGATACTCTCCATCTACATCTCCAGCTCTGCGGCGGCGCGCAGTTTCTCCAGCGCGCCGAGCTCGATTTGTCGTACGCGTTCCTTGGAGATTTTTAGCGCGGCCGATAGACGCTTCAGCGTTTTGACGCGGCGGTGCGAGCCCAAGCAATACCGCGAGCGGATGATCACCTGCTCGCGGCGCGTCAGCAGACTCATCATGCTCGACAAACGCTCGCGCCAAGCGAGCCAGTGAGCGCGATCGGCCCCAACGGGCAGCTCGGCATCGCCCACAGCCTTGCCGCGCATCGCAGGCAACACCGGCACGGTGGCAACCTTGCGATATCGGTTGTCGTCAAGCTTGCGATTCTTGATGTAGTGGTAACAGTCGCGGCGGATCACGGTCGAAGCGAACGTGCAGAAGCGATAACCGCGGCCCGGATCGAACTTGTTCACCGCCCGCAGCAGGGCGACCGTTCCGTCGCTGATCAATTCGTCGTACCAGTGGGATTCGATGCGCATCTTCTTCACGATCGACACGATCAGCCGCATGTTGGCTTGCACCACCAAGTCGCGATGCCACTTGGCCGCTTGAATCAAGCCATCGGCCCGCGTCAAATCCCACCGGCTGAGCGTTGGCTGAGTGAGCAATCGCCAGGCGAGATGTTTCAGATAATGCATGCGGCGCATCACCGAGCGTTCTTCTTCGGCGGTCAGCAAACGCGTTGCGCACAGTGTGGCATAGATGCTTCGCGAATCGGCCCATCGATCGACCTCGATGTCGTTCTGCAGTGGCTCGAGCAACGTGCTGCCGCAAATCTCCCGCGCGGCATCGACCCGCTCAAATTCGGGCAAAGCGATGTGGTCGCGGGCCTGCGTAAACAAGTCGAGCCACTGATTCTCGGCGCGGGTCGCCCAGCTCTCCGTCGACGACCATTCCGTCGCTGACAAATCCATCACCGACCGATCCAGCGCCGCCCCTGACGCGTGGCTGCTGAGCTGGCAGAAGGCGATGAAGTCGCGCTCTAGCACCGCATCGTCGAATGTCTGAGCGAGCTGCGGCGCGGCGGCGAGAACAAACCGAGGCGGGGCCGGGTCGGGATCCCTGGTAACTCGCTTCGAGTGGCTCGGCGGCGCCGGGCTCTGTCGCTTCAGTCGCAGGCCACGCGCCGCACGGCGGCCATTGCCGTCATCGCGACCCGCGGAGTCGCCAGCGGGGTCGCCAGCGGGGTCGCCAGTGGGGTCGCCAGTGGACTTGCCCGCGGACTTGCGGGCGGAGCCACCTGCACGCCCGCGGCGGGTCACCGAGGTGGCCTCGCGGCCGCCGACGGCTCGGGCGGCGCCTCGGGCGGCGGCATCCTTTCCGCGTGCCTGCTGTCTCTTGGACGATCCGCGACCGCTCTCCTCCACCCGTCCACTGGCTTCCATCGTCGCGCCCATTTCCGTCGCCTCCTGAAGTAACTAAAACCGGTCAAACCAATTCGACCAAAACGCTCAATTCGTCCACCGTTTTACCCCGAGGGTGAATGGTTCGCAACAGGAATGCCGGAATTTTTCCAGGATTCTGTCAAGAGGCGTTCAGCAGCACTGGTCGACTGCGCTACAATCAATTCGTCCAAATCGTGCTCCGAGGTGGCGCGGGGTCCAGGGTGAGCGGAATGGACGGTGCGCCGGGGCGAGGGGAAAACTGACCTGCTGGGCAACCTCAATCGGAGAGAGGACGGAGGATGGCGAC
>JBQCEI010000919.1:0-3363 GCA_051960375.1 Aureliella sp.
TGGGGGCTGGGCTTCGATCCGATGTTCCGCTTGCCAGTGCTGGTCGCGTTCATTCTGCTCAGCTTTTCGTTCGTCTTCTGGCCGCCGCGCAAGACCCTCGGGACGCTCATGTGCGGCACGGCCGCAGTGATGCTGGCGGCGCAGTTCTGGCACGGCTACGGCGGCGGGCTGTACATGGCCTGGTTCTTGCCCTGCGTGCTGCTGACCGTCTTCCGTCCCAACCTCGACGATCGCATCGCCGTGCGAGTCGTCTCGCCCAACTGGACGCGCTCGGATCGGTTGAGCGTCAGCGCCAGCGCGTAAGGCGCTCCGCAACAGGCTCATATTGAGCGATAAAGGAAGTCGTCTTGTGTACCGTGTGCCACTGGCCTTATCCAGTGTCTTCCCTGTCGAAGTTAAAAGTGCACAAGCATCGCAATCTGTCCCAACGCCAAGGAACCTCGGCGAAAGCGAATGGCGGCCTTCGAGCTTCCTTCCCTTAGAAAACCGGCCTCCTCGTCCTACTTCACACTTCGATGGTGAAGACACTGGCTAAGGCCAGTGGCACACGGTTTCACAAAAAGCTGAGTAGCCTCCCATTGCTTGTGTCTAGCCGCATGACTGAGAACGCAGGCAAGACGCAAAGACACTCAGTCGCAAGCGTCGCACAAAGCGAAAAGATCAATTAGAATCGAGCTTTTCGCTTTTTCTGGCTGGACTCTCTCAGCGCGCTGAAGATTCGATATGCGATGTGATCAATTGCTGTCCCACGTTCCGCTCCTCCGGGCCGACGCGCCCGCGGCTGACCGCCGGCGACCGGCCGCCCTGCGCTGGGCGATCGTGCTCTTTGCGGCCGCGGCCGTGCAAGCCGCTGCGACCCTGGCCATCGCGCTGGCTCAGTCTCCGGCCCAAGCTGAAGCAGTGCAAACTGAAGCCGGCAAGGCTCGAGCTGCCGAAGCTTCAGCAGGCGAACCAGCCGCAGCGGCCAAGCCTGCAGCCAAGCCTGAAGCCAAGCCCAATGCAACGCCTGAAGCAGCAGCAGCAGCAGCAGGCGAAGCGACCGCGCCCGCGGCCAAGCCTGCCGACAACCCGTATCCGCTCACAGCCGACTCGCAGCGCCAGCCCGGAGTGCCAGTCGGCAAGCTGCATGGTCCCTTTCCGCTCTCGAGCACCATCTTTCCGGGCACGCAGCGCAACTATTGGCTGTACGTCCCGGCGCAGTACGACGCTCAAAAACCAGCCTGCGCGCTGATAGTTCAGGATGGGCTGAAGCGAGCCGAAGAATGGCACTTGCCTGAGGTCATCGACAACCTCGTTCATAAAAAAGAGATCCCGGTCATGATTGGCATCTTCGTCGATCCGGGCGTCGTGCCGCCGCTGAATCGCGAAGCCCAGCCGCGCTACAATCGCAGTTTCGAATACGATGCGTTGGGCGACCGCTACGCGCGCTTCCTGGTCGAAGAGCTGCTGCCGCAGGTAGCCAAGAGCTATGCGATCAGTCCTGACCCGAACGACCGAGCATTGGCCGGCGCCAGCTCGGGCGGCATCTGCGCTTTCAATGCCGCCTGGGAACGCCCCGATGCTTTCCGGCGCGTGCTGAGCACGATTGGAACCTTCGTCGGCCTACGCGGCGGCAACCAATTGCCGATGCTCGTGCGCAAGACCGAACCCAAGCCACTACGAGTCTTCCTGCAGGATGGCAATCGCGACTTGAACAACTACGGTGGCGACTGGTGGATTGCCAACCAAGACATGCTCTCAGCGCTGATCTACGCCGGCTACGACGTGAACCACGTCTGGGGCGAAGGGGGACATGACGGCGCACAGGCAGCGGCCATCATGCCCGAGGCGCTGCGCTGGCTGTGGCGCGGCTATCCCGAACCGATCAAAGTGACACCCGACGCGGCCCAGCCTCGGCGCTTGGACTTGTTGGCTCCAGGCTTCAACTGGGAACTGGTCAGTTCAGGACACGAACTGGTCGAGGCGCCCGCTTGTAATGCGGCCGGAGAAGTCTTCTTTTGCGATTCGCGAGCCGGCCGCATTTATCGCAGCGGCACCGATGGCAAGACGCGCGTCTTCGCCGAACAAACCGGCCGGGTCAGCGGCATGGCTTTCGGCCCCGACGGAAAACTCTACGCCTGCCAAAGCAGCCGCCGACGCATCGTGCGCTACACCGACTCGGGAACCGAAGAAGTGGTACACGGCGAAGCCAACTGTCAGGACCTGGTCACGCTGCCCAAAGGTTTTTACTACACCGATCCGGTGATGCCCGGCGTGTGGTGGAGCGACTACGCGGGCAATCGCCGCAAAGTTGACGAAATGACCCCCGCTCCGATGGGCATCTGTCCGACCGCCGATCAAGCGTTTCTGCATCTGGCTTCAGGCGACAACTCAGTAACGTATCACTTCCGCATCAAGCCCGAGGGGGACCTCGAGTTCCGCCAGCCGCTAGGTCATCTCCACTCGCCGCCCGGTGATGGCGACGCTGGCGCGGGCGGCATGGCGGTCGACAGCCAGGGCAGGCTGTTCGTCGCCACCAAGCTCGGGGTGCAAGTGCTCGACCAGCTGGGGCGCACCAACTTGATCCTCAGCAAGCCCTCGTCAGCCCAGATCAACGGCGTGGCCTTCGGCGGTACCGAATTCGACACACTTTATGTAACCTGCGGCGAGCGGGTGTACCGCCGACGGCTGAAAGTCAAAGGAGCGCACTCGTACTTGGCCCCGGTGATTCCGCCGGCGCCGCGGCTGTAGTGACCTTCCACTGGCGAGCAACCGCGATATAAAGTGCAGCTTCGACATTTTGTCGAGTTGCCGCGGGCATTGACTGAAATTCGGCCACCGGCATACCGATGAAGAAATCGTGAAGCCTCTTCTCTGACAATGGCACAGCCATTGCTAAAGAGGAATGCTTACGATGTTCGGAGCAGTGCGACTGCCGAAAAGGCGGTTGAGCTCCGGTCTGACGAAAAATGGGCTGGCCTCGTTACTGGGCGAGAAACTCGGGCGTAACTCGTCAAGTCAGCGAGGCCACCCGCCTTTCGTCATCTTTTGGACGATCGCGCGGGCGAGGCGCTCATGACCTCGCACATCTTGGTTCCGATCGAGCCTTTCAGCCGGACGTTTTTCTTGCGGTGACGGCAGTCTCTCTCGCGGCCGGTTCGCTGGCACGTCCCTATGAATCGCGAAGAAATCGTTCGCAGGTCGAGATCGCGCGCCGCCTGCGGTGTGAACCAACCATCTGGATGCATCCGAAGACCCCTCACCCCCGACCCCACTCCCCCAACCCGGGCGGAGGGTGAAAAAAACAAAAAAAGGCAAAAGCAACAATTTTAAAGAATAACACAAACAAACGCTTATTGGTGTTTGGGGCGGTGGGGGTGGGGT
>JBQCEI010000920.1:0-2040 GCA_051960375.1 Aureliella sp.
ACAACCGATATCATCAATGAAGTACTAGAGGGTGTCGATCAGACCCTGGAGTCGAGCGCCGCGCGTGAACGCATCAGCAAAGTACTTCGATCCTGAAACGCTGGCTCGAATCCAGCCGCTGGGATTGCGTGCGCGAACTTTGGTCGAGGGACTGATCGCTGGCCAACATCGCAGCCCGCTCAAAGGTCGCTCGATCGAGTTCGCGCAGCACCGCGAATACACGCCGGGGGACGACACGCGGCAAGTCGATTGGAAAGTCTACGCCCGCTCCGACAAGATCTATCTCAAGCAGTTCGAAGACGAAACGAATCTGCAGTGCACGCTGCTGCTGGATATCAGCGAAAGCATGACGTTTCGCGGCCCCAAGAGTCCGCTCAGCAAACTCGAATACGCCCAGCTGATGGCCGCCAGCCTCGGATACCTGACCCTGTCCCAACAAGACGCCATCGGGCTGGCAACGTTTACCGACACGATCGAAACCTGGCTCGCTCCCAGCGCCAGTCCGACGCGTTTTGACGACATGCTGCATGCGCTCGATGCCCCCTCGTCGCATCCGCGCTCCGACATCGCGCACGCGATCGAACTCTTGGCGCAGCGGCTGCGACGGCCGGGGCTGGTGGTGCTGATCAGCGATCTGATCGGCGATGCCGATCGAACGTTGGCTGCGCTGAAACTGCTCAAGTTCCAGCGGCAGGATGTCCTGGTGCTGCAAGTGCTCGATCGCCTGGAGACTGAGTTCAAGCTCGAACGTCCGACGCGGTTCGTTGGCCTCGAGGGGCTGCCGATCGTGGCGACCGATCCGCGATTTATCGGCGCGGCGTATCGGCGAGCGATGCACGATTTTTTGCAGCGCCTGCGCGGCGGCTGCGAACAACTCGGCATGGACTATCAACTGCTCACCAGCGACGAATCGCTGGCCGTAGCCCTGTCGCACGTGCTCGCGCGACGGCGGAGGGCTCGCTGAATGCTGCCCATCGCGGTCCTCGAATTCGGAAGCCTGTGGATGCTCGGTTGGCTGGCGGCCGCCGGTATTCCGCTGGCTTTGCACTTGCTGCATCGGCGTCGCCAACAGGAGATTCCTTGGGCGGCCGTCGAATTGTTGATGCAGGCGATTCGCCAGAATTCGCGCACCGTCCGCATCGAACAATGGTTGTTGTTGCTGCTGCGCACCGTGGCCCTGATTCTGTTTGCGATCGCGCTGGGGCGGCCTTTTATGCGCGGCACGACTGCAACCGAAACCGTCGTAGCGGCACCACCCAAGCTTTGGATTCTCGTGCTCGACAGTTCGTATTCGATGGGCTACCGGCCGCAGCGGCAGTCGCTGTGGGAGCAGGCTCAACAACGCGCCGTCGATCTGGTCAGCCAGGCTCAGATGGGCGATGCGTTCGTGCTGATCCAGTTAGCCGAACCTTCGCGAGCGATCATCGCGCAGCCCTCTTTCGAAGCGGCCCGCATCGTAGAAGCCATCCAGCGGCTGCGGCCGACCGACGGTGGCGGCGATCTCGCCAGCTCTCTGCAACTGGTGCGGCAAGCGATCGAAGATGCCCAGCAAGCGGCGCCCGAGCACGAAGAAGTGCACGTCCTCTTCTTCTCTGACATGGGGCGCGACACGTGGCAGTCGGCCCTCAGCGGCCCCGAGCGGCGAAGCCTGCAAGAACTCTCGGCGCGGCACAACGTGCGCGTCGAATCGCTCACCCCTGAAGCGCCCGCCAACGTGGCTATCATGGCGTTCGATGCTGACGCGCCGATCGTCCTGCGCGGCCGCAATGTCCGCTGCTCGGCGACTGTGCAGAACTTTGGCAACGATGAAATCAAACGCTTGCCGATCCAGTTTCAATCCGAGGGGCGAACGCTGCACACCGAGTTTGTCGATTGCCCTCCTGGCGACAGCCGCACCGTCAGCGCGGATATGCAGCCCCCGTCGTCGCGCTACTGGCACCTGAGCGCCGCCGTCGGCGACGATCGCCTGGCCGTCGACAATCGCCGCGATTTGATCATCTCGGTCCGTCCTCAATTGCGCGTCGTCACTCTCGAGGAAAC
>JBQCEI010000921.1:0-5681 GCA_051960375.1 Aureliella sp.
GACAAGCTGACGATCGCCGACATCCGCCGCGCGAATCCCGACCGCATCCTGATCTCCCCGGGCCCGTGCACCCCGAGCGAAGCGGGGATCAGCGTGCCGGTGATCGAGCAACTGGGGGGCGAGTATCCGATCCTGGGCGTGTGCCTGGGCCATCAATCGATCGGGCAGGCCTTCGGCGCGACGATCGTCCGCGCACCGCAGCTGATGCACGGCAAGACCGACTTGATCTATCACGACAACCGCGGAATGTTCCACGACTTGCCCAATCCGTTCGTCGCGACGCGCTATCACTCGTTGGTGATCGCCCCCGAAACGCTCCCTCCGGACTTGGAAGTCTCAGCCTGGGTCGACGGCGCTGACGGCGCCCGGCAGATCATGGGAGTGCGGCACAAGCATCTGCCTATCGAAGGCTGGCAGTTCCATCCCGAAAGCTTCTTGACGCAGCCCGGGCCGGAGCTGCTGCGTCGTTTTCTCCACTGGCCAGCGTGAGCCGCCGCCATAGCGTGTCTGTTCCTTTCAGCGGCGACGGCCGACAACTCTGTAGTGCCAAGCCGATTGTTTTCCTTCTATTCCAACCGCTTTAATCCAACATGATTTGCGTAACCATCGGACGGACTCGCCATAAGCACATGATTGCCGAGTACGAGGAGCTGTGCAAACTGGGTGCGCAGCTGGTCGAACTGCGGCTGGATTACATCGGCCGGGCGGTCGATCTGAAGCGACTGCTGGCCAACCGAAGCTGTCCGGTGATCGTCACTTGTCGCCGCAAGGCCGACGGCGGTCGCTGGGAAAAGAGCGAAGAAGAGCGACAGATGTTGCTTCGCAGCGCGATCGCTTCGGGGGTCGACTATGTCGATCTGGAAGAGGACATCGCCGCCAAGATCCCGCGCTACGGCAAGACCAAACGCATCGTCAGCCTCCACGATTTTGAGCAAACCCCGGCCGATCTCGAAGGCATCCATGCGCGCCTGGCGGCGCTCGACGCGGATATCGTCAAGATCGCCACCATGGCCAATTCGTTTGCCGATACGATTCGCATGCTGCGGCTGATGGAATCTGTCAAAGTGCCGACGATCGGCATTTGCATGGGCGACATCGGCATCGCCACCCGCATCCTGGCTCTGCGCTACGGAGCTCCCTTCACGTATACCGTTTTCAGCTCCGATCGCCGCATCGCCCCCGGCCAAGTCAACTGGCAGCAAATGCGCGATCTCTATCGTGCTGAATCGATCACCGAAAATACGCGGCTGTTCGGCGTCGTCGCCGATCCCGTGGCCCATTCGCTCAGCCCCTTGCTACACAACACGGCGTTTGCCAACGACAAACTCGATTGTTGCTACCTGCCATTTCGAGTTCCGGCCGACGAGCTGGGACTGTTCATGGCTTGGTGTAAGGAAATGAACATCGGCGGGCTGAGCGTCACGATTCCGCACAAAGAAGCGATGCTGGCTTACATCCAGCAAGCCGAGGCCGCCGTCAACGGCATCGGAGCGCTCAACACGGTGATCTTCCGCGAAGGGGAAGCCCTCGGATACAACACCGATTATCGTGCGGCCATGGACTCGATCATGGAACGCGTCACCTCAGAGGGCGACGGACAAGACGCTCTCAAGGGACGCGGCGTGCTGATTCTCGGAGCCGGCGGCGTGGCGCGGGCGATCGCTTATGGACTGAGACAGCGCGGAGCGATCGTGGCGATTACCAGCCGCACGCAGGCCCGCGCCGAACGACTGGCCAAGGACGTCGGCGCGCGAGCGATCCCCTGGAATGCCCGCTACGACATCAAGCCAGGCATCCTGATCAACGGCACTCCCATCGGCATGCATCCGGAAGTCGACGACACGCCGTACGCCAAGGAAAAGCTGTCCCAGAACATGCTGGTTTTCGACACGGTCTACAACCCCGAGCAAACGCTGCTGATCAAGGACGCGCGGGCCGTCGGTTGCCAAGTCATCACCGGCGTCGAAATGTTTGTGCGCCAAGCAGCTTATCAGTACAAGCTCTTCACCGGCCTGCTGCCGCAACCGGAGCTCCTGCGCAAGACGCTGCGAGTCGCCACCTCGCCGGTCAACTTCTAGTTCGGTCAGTCTTCCTCCGCGCTCTCCGCGCCTCCGCGGTGGATCGCTTCTTTTGCATTTGAGTATCTGGTTTGAAGCGCAGAACAGGACGTCCGCTTGGCTTTGAATCGCTCAAGCCGAGAAGATTGATGGCGTTTGATCCGTCGGCCATGGAGCAAGAGCTCATGCAGCTGACCAATCGCTTTCGCACCGATCCGCAGCACGAGTTTTCGCGGCTGATGGTCTCCGCCTCGCCGCGCAAAGCCCGCGATGCCAACGTCGATTTTTCGCTCAGCTACTTCAACACCAATGCCACGATCGTCCAGGCCGAGCTCGCCGCACTGCCACCCGTTCCGCCGGTGGCTTGGGACGCGAAGGCCTATCAAATGGCCAAGGACTATTTGCCGTTCATGATCTCGGCCAAGTCGTCCTCGCATACGCTCAATGGCGACTATCAGCCGCGAGTCATGCGTTACGGCTTTGACTTTTCGCAAGGCGGCACCGCAGAGGAAAACTTATTCACTAACGCCTTTTCGCCGATCCATGCCCACGCGTCGTACGTGATGGAGTGGGGCTCAGGTACCAACGGCCTGCAAGGTCGCGGGCATCGCAACAACCTCATGAGCCCCAGCGTGAAACAGGCCGGCATGGCCTTCGCGCCGGCGACCTACGAGCCGGCCAGTGCGTTCGGCCCCTACGTCAATGCCGAAGAGTTGATCGGACTGGGAGTCACCGGGCCGATCATCACCGGAGCGATTTTTCAGGACCGCAACGGCAGCGGCTGGTACGACGCGGGCGAAGGTTTGTCGGGCGTCCAGTTCACGTTCGACGGCCCAGCCGGGCATTTCGCAACCAGCGGCATGTCGGCCGGCGGTTACTCGATGGCCGTGCCAGCCGGAACCTACACCGTGGTTGCCAGCGGCGGCGGCATGCGCTTTCCCATCACCAAGACGGGCGTAGTCGTCGGTTCGCAGAACGTTTGGCTGAACTTCATTTACGATCCCAGCGCCGTGCCCCCGGATGCCCGCGAAGCGAACAACACGCCCTCCACGGCGACTGTGCTCAGCGGCGGCAATCAGACGCTGGCCGATGGCACGATCCACAGCGGCGACATCGATTATTTTCGCTTCCCGGCCGTAACCGACGGCCCGCTGCGCGTCGAACTGCGTTTTGCCAATAGCGCCGGCAACTTGAATCTCCGCGTGCTCGCCGCGGACGGCCGCGAACTGGCCCGCTCAAGCTCGACGAGCGACCTCGAATCGCTCACGGTGTCGGTGACGCACGGCCAAATCTATTACATCGTCGTCGAGGGAGCCAGCGGTGGCGTTGGGGGCGGCACCGGCGGACCGTATACCTTGCAGCTGTTCGCCCCGACCGCCCAAGCGCCGCTTGCGCGGCCCGATTGGGCGACCACCTCGCTCGATCAAGGGACGATCGCCATCGATGTCTTGGCCAACGATCGCGACCCCGACGGCAACCTGTCCCAAGCCACGGTAGCGATCGCCTCGAGCGGCCGAGGCACGGCCACGGTGACCGCCGACCACAAGATCCGCTACACTCCGCCGCCGAGCTTCACCGGCGTCGATACGCTTACCTACGCGCTGACCGACCAGCAGGGGCTCGCGTCGGCTCCTGTGTCGGTGTCGGTGATGGTCCTCGACTTCCACCGCCAGCGTCCGTTCCTCAATCCGGTCCGGCCCGCGGACGTCAACGGTGACGGCGCGATCAGCCCCGTCGATGCGTTGCTGGTAATCAACGCGATCAACGCTCGCGGCCCCGGGGCGCTGCCGAGCGCGGCCGGCGGCGTCAGCGACCACATCGGCATCGTCGACACCAACCGCCACCGCACCCTCGAAACAATCGACGAGCAGAAGGTCGTCAACCAGCTCAACAGCGGCAGTGGCGAGGGAGAGGCTGCTCCGCTAGACGAGCTGCGAAAGCGCCGTGGCGGGGCGTTCGACTAGATAAAGAATGAACCACCAAGACACAAAGACACGAAGAAAACCAAGGCGGCGGAGTTCGCTTTACGAGACGAGCCGCAGTCGGTATGCTGTGCATTCTCGTTTTGCCACTTGCTGGCCGCCTGCTTAAGTGCAGGTTCATCGGCCGGCCAGGGGCACGCCCTTTCCGCTGGGGCGTAAAACGGAGGAGGGTAAGCGAATGGCTAGCGGCTTCATTGGAAATGAAGTGCCCCGTAAGGGGTTGCGGGTTCGAGTCCCGTGCCCTCCGCTTCTTCTTGTAGCCCGACGCGTAAGTTTTGAAGTTGCGCACTTCCTAGTGTGGCACTGGCTATGCCAGTGTCTTCTGCTTCGAAGTTTGCAGTGTCCCAAGGGCTGGTAAGCGTTCCAACGCCACTCCAACCTCCGCGGAAAACTTTTGCAACATAGTCCGACATCGGGAAGCGTTCGGGATCATGAACGCCACTAACTTCGACAAAAGAGCCACTGGCAAAGCCAGTGCCACACAGAAAAGCTCAAACGCGCAACGTCAAAACGCGTAAGCGAGGGACGTGGCGGGTCGAGGCGTCCCATCTCGAGTTTTCGCAGAGAACGCTAAGCAAAGACTCCGCGTCCTCTGCGCTCCGTTCTCTGCGTTAAAAACGGAGTGCCGCAGAGCTTGCCGTCGGGTTCGTCCCTCGCTTACGCGCCGGGTTACGGGGCCGGCTGCGCGACTTCCTCCGGCACCTTGCCGCCCGACTGTTCGACATAGGGCAGCATCCAGCTGGGACTCCGCCAATAGGGAGCGAACGAGCAGATTTCTTGGCCGTCGAGTTTCACTTGCAAGCCCATGGAGTGCATGCGGCCGATCGCATAGCGCCAACTCTTCGCGCCATCATCCTGCTCAACCGCTTCGATGAGCACGAGCACATCGGGATCGGTCGCTCGAACCAGTGCGAAGATAGCTCCGTCGACGACTCCATACTTTTTCGATGCGTAGCGATGCAGTGGAGTCGGCAGCAAGCGCATGTCCTTCACGCTGAACCGCTCGGCCGCGCGCTTCATTTGCGTGAGCCTCAGCCGCGGGTTGTCCGCCGGGGGCGGCGCCTCAGGCAGCGTCCTGCGCGCGAAGCAGCTGGCGGCGGGCAACCAAATCACAGCCCCTTCCCGGGTTGCGATCAGCGGCGCGTCGATCAGCGATGCAAATTCTCGAAACAGCTCCTGGTTCTTGCGGATGTAGAGCGATGAGGCGACGACCGGCATGTCGCCGTCCAGCCACAGCAGCGTTAATCCAGCGGCCTGACCTTCGTTCAGCGGATTGGTGAATTTTAAAGCGGCTTGATTTTGTCGCTGAAGCTCGACCGGTTCTTCGCCGGGCTGGGTCAACGTCAACTTGATCCGATCCGCTTCTTCGAGCAGATAGGCTTGCCGCGACTTGGGTTCGTCTTGTGCCGCCGCAGCGCTGCACAAAGCGATGATGGCCGCGATCGCCAAAGCGCTGGCCAACTCCAGGGAGCGACAACAGCTACCAGTGAAAAACATCGACAAGCCTTTCGTAAAGAGCAGCCTCGCTCATCTTGAGGACCAAAGGTCCGTAATCCCTTAGCCCAGCCCTGCGGGCTAGGATACCGCGGACGCAAAGCGATCCCAGCCCGCTGGGCTGGGCTGAGGAATCGCGGGCCTTTGG
>JBQCEI010000922.1:0-2092 GCA_051960375.1 Aureliella sp.
AGCCCTGCCACTAAGCGGAAACGGGATGGGGCGTTCATGTCATTGCCGCGCTCCTACTAGGAGCCGGCGGAAGTGTAAAGAAGACGGTCGCTCCGCGATCGACCACCGCTTCGATCCACACGCGGCCTCCATGGCGAGCGACGATCCGCCGCACCACCGCCAAACCGATGCCTGTGCCAGGAAACTCGGTTTCGCCATGCAAGCGCTGAAAAGGTGTAAAAAGCTTGCCGGCGTACTCCATGTTGAATCCCACGCCGTTGTCGCGCACGAAGAATACGGTTCCCTCGGTCTGCTCCGCCGCGCCAACCTCGACGCGAGGTTCCGCGGTCTTGGCAGTAAACTTCCAGGCATTGCCGAGCAGGTTTTCGATCACGATGCGCAGCAGTCGTGGATCGGCGTCGACAACGAGTCCTTCCTGAACGGTAAAGCTCACTTTGCGCTCGGGCTCTTTGTGCTGCAGCGCGGTTGCAACTTCGCGGGCCATCTCTGAGAGATTGATGCTCTGGCGACTGAGCTCGCCGCGGCCGACGCGTACCAGCAGCAACAGATCTTCGATCAACTGCCCCATCCGCGCGGCAGAACTGCGTACGATTTGCAAACAGTGGCGACCTTCTTCATCGAGCGCCTTAGCGTGCTCTTCCTCGAGAATGCCGCTGAAGCCGTCGATCGCTCGCAGCGGCGCCCGCAGATCGTGCGAGACCGAGTAGCGAAACGATTCGAGCTCCTTGGCGATCGAGTCGACTTGACTGCGCAGCTCCGCCTGGACTTGATCTGAGGTGCGCAGCTTGTGGTCGAAACGGGCGAGAAACGCCCGCAAGAAATCGGTCGCCTTGGCCGGCGAGTTCGTCGGAACTTCGGCCGACGGCAAACTTTGCAGTGCATGCTCGTGAAGGTCTAACGCATCGAGAAGGCCCTGCCCTGCCTCGAGCGCTTGCTCGCCGAGCTCGCCGGCTCGGCGCAGAGCATCCTGGCTAGGCTCCTTGAGGTACGCCTCGAAGGCCGCCGAGTATTGCCGCCGCAAACTCTCCAAGTCGCTAGACATGGGCTACCTCTGTTGGGCTTTCACGCGTTAGCGCCCATTGGATCAATTCTACGCCTGTGCGGGCTTGGTTAGCAATTCGCTCTCCGCGCTCTCCGCGCTGTCCGCGCCTCCGCGGTGAAAACCATTTTTACCGCCGAGGCGCGGAGAGCACGGAGTGCGCTGAGGCGGTAGAATCAGCAGAGTGCAAAAGAAAGCTGGCGGATCGGAGCGAGGAACTGATGACCAACGAAGAGCTATCGCAGACCCTGACACGTCTCCATGAACAGTTGTCGCGCACTGAGGAACTCGACGACAGCACCGTGCGATCGCTGCGTCAGCTGCTCGACGAGATCGAAGCGGCCACCGCCCGCAGCCAAGCCGCCGAAACGCGAGCGCCCCTTGGTCGCAAAGTAACCGCTGTTCCAGAAGACCTATCGCTCAGCCAGCGAATGCGCAAAGCCGTCGAAGAATTCGAGTTCCGGCATCCGCAATTAACAGTCTCTCTGTCGCAGATCGCCGATAGCTTGGCGGAAATGGGATTTTGAATTCGGCTGTCGAGTCGCGAAGCGACGGCATTGCGGCCCGGAGGGCCCGCCGTCAGTAGCCCGGGGCGGCAGCCTGGCGGCAGCCCCGGGAACAGAGATAGCGCAAATACGGTCCGCCCCGGAGGGGCCGGCGTAGCGCTGATGCACCGTTTACGCCGGCCCCTCCGGGGCGGAAATAGAATGCCTACCGTCTGCTCCCGGGGCTGCCGCCCCGGGCTACTGACGACGGCCCCTCCGGGGCGTTTTCAGCCGGCGCCCCTTCGTCGCACTTTTTGCACTCGAGGCGATGGCCGAGCATGGCGGTTCGGCCTTCTTCGGTGGTGACCCAGGGGCGGTTCATCCACGGGGGCTGGTGCCGGACGTGTTGGTTGTGTCCGCACGCCAGTTCAGCCACCCAGTGCTGCTCGTCGTCTAGGTGATATCCGACGATCGCTTGTAGCATCGCCCCCTCTTCTTCATCCCTACAAAGACATAAAGACACGAAGACACGAAGACACCAAGGCAACCTATCAAAATTCCCCTCGTG
>JBQCEI010000923.1:0-5995 GCA_051960375.1 Aureliella sp.
GAGCTCGCGCGGCAGCGCGGCGTAATGGAGGTGCTGGCGATCAGTTCCTCCGACAGCTTCCTGCAGAAGCTAGGCTTTAACTATTCGTTGCCCGATCAAAAGCGAGCCCTCTTCTGCCAGCTCCGCACGCGCGAGCACATGTACGCCGCCGACGAAGAAGAAAACGAATAGGTGGATCTGGCTCGACTCGGCGTCCCCTCCGCGTTCTCCGCGCCTCCGCGGTAAAAAATCTCCTACGGCACAAGCGTATGCGGCTTGGTGCCCCGCATGCGCGACGCGCGGTTCTCGAGCAGCGTCGCCACCAGGCTGGTCCAGCCCGTTTGATGGCTCGCGCCTAGCCCGCGGCCGTTGTCGCCATGAAAATACTCGTTGAATAGCAGCAGATTCTGCCAGTTCGGATTATTGGCGTAGCGTGGATCGTCGCCAAAGCATGGCCGATGTCCCGATTCATCGCGCACAAACAAGCGAATCAAGCGGCTCTCGATTTCGTCGGCGACTTGACCGAGCGTACACATCTTACCGCTGCCGGTTGGGCACTCGACTTGGAATCGATCGCCATAAAACGAGTGGTAGGTGCGCAGCGATTCGCAGATGAGATAGTTGATCGGAAACCACACTGGCCCGCGCCAATTGCTGTTGCCGCCGAAGACGTCGGTGTCGCTCTCCCCCGGAGCGTAGCGCACGATATGGCCCGCCCCTTCGTACTCGAACAGAAACGGTTGCTTGCCATAGATGGCCGACATCGAGCGAATGCCGTAGGGAGAGAGAAATTCATTCTCGTCGAGCATCTTCTCGAGCATGCGTTTGAGCCGATCGCCGCTCGGCAGTGCCATCAGCCGCAGTCCCGTGTGTTCGCCGTTGGCGGTGTCGCGCGTCAGGTTCGTCATGTAGCGGGCCATGCCTTCGTGGCGTTCGAAGAACCACAGCATCCGTTTGCGGAAGCCCTGAAGAATGCACAGGTGCTCTTCTTCGATGATGACCGGCGTGCACAGCGGAATCAGGCCAACCAGCGAGCGAAGCTTCAGCGGGATCGACTGATGGTCGGTCAGGATGTGATCGTAGTAAAAGCCATCTTCATCGTCCCACAGGCCCGTGCCATGCAGCGTGTTGGTCGCATGCACGATCTCCAGATAATGCTCGAAGAACTTGCTGGCCATGTCGGCGTAGGCCCGCTGTTCGACGGCCAGTTCCAAAGCCATGCGGAGCATGTGGCCGCAGTAGAAAACCATCCACGCCGTGGCGTCGGCCTCGTTGAGCCAGGCGCCGTTGGGCAGCGGTTTGTTGCGATCAAATACGCCGATGTTATCCAGGCCGAGGAAGCCGCCGTTGAAGATGTGGTTACCGCGCACGTCCTTGCGATTGACCCACCAGGTGAAGTTGAGCAGTAGCTTCTGAAAGGTCTTCGCCAGAAAGCCGACGTTGCGTTTGCCTTTGGGGCCGCTTTGCAGGTACGTGGTCCAGCACGCCCAGGCATGCACCGGAGGATTGACGTCGTCGAACGACCATTCATACGCCGGCAGTTTGCCATTGAGATGCATGTACCATTCGCGGAGGAACAAAACGAGCTGGTGCTCAGCGAAATGCTGGTCGACGCGGGCCATCGGCAACATGTGGAAGGCCAAGTCCCAGGCGGCGTACCACGGGTACTCCCACTTGTCGGGCATGCTGATGACATCGCGATTGAACAAGCTTTCCCAATCGCTGTTGCGCCCCCACTGGCGCGACTTGGGCAGCGGAGGATGATTCGGATCGCCCTCGATCCAGGCTTGCACGCCGTAGTGATAGAACTGCTTGGACCAGAGCAGGCCGGCGTATGCCTGGCGCGAGATCTCCCGTTGTTCATCGTCGAGCTCCGGCGGAATGCACTCGTCGTAGAACTCATCGGCCTCCTGTTTTCTCGCCTCGAACACCGCTTCGAATTCGTCGCCGAACCATGCGGTCGGCGTTTGAGCCATGCTGGCCATGCGGGCCCGCAGCACGATCGCTTCGCCCGGCGGAATCGTGTGAATCGAGTAAGCCGCTACCTTGGTTCCGATCTGCTGCGGATTGACCGCTTCGCCCTTGCCATCGACGACAAACGCGTGGAAAGCGTCTTTCAAGTAGGGGCCGCCCAGCGACGGCGCGTCCGGGTGCCGCGCGGGATTGGTTTCGTTTTCGGTAAAGAGGTATATCTGCTCCGCGCCGTCGGAGGGCTGATCGCAGAGGATGCGCCACTGGCCGAGCGTCGCGTGCTCAAGCAACAGGCCTCGATCCTCCAGCCGCATCGACGGCTTGACCGGACAGCCTTCGGGAGTGCATTCCCAGGTCCACGTGTTGCGGAACCACCACTGCGGCAACACGTGAAGCACCGCTTCTTCAGGGCCGCGGTTGTGAATGGTGATTTTGATCAGCACATCGTCGGGCGAATCTTTGGCGTACTCGACGAAGCAGTCGAAGTAGCGTTCTTCGTCGAACACGCCCGCATCGGCCAGTTCGAATTCCCCCTGTCTGCGATTGCGGCGGCGGTTCTCTTCGAGCAACCGCACGTACGGATACTCGCACTGCGGATACTTGTAGAGGCCCCGCATGTAAGAGTGAGTCGGAACGTTATCGAGATAATAAAAACACTCTTTAACGTCCTCGCCGTGGTTGCCTTCGGCGTTGGTCAGGCCGAAGAAACGCTCCTTCAGGATTGGATCGCGCGTGTTCCAGAGCGCTAACGAGAAGCATAGCCGGCATTCGCGGTCGCAGATGCCCAGCAGGCCATCTTCGCCCCAGCGATACGCGCGGCTGCGAGCGTGGTCATGCGGAAAGTAAAGCCACGGGTCTTGATTGGCCGAGTAGTCTTCGCGGACCGTGCCCCACTGACGCGCCGACAGATAGCTTCCCCAGCGCTGCCAGTTGGCCGTGCGCGCCTCTGAGGCTGCTAGGCGTTCTCGTTCCGAGTTCTGCTTGTGCGCATATTCCGTCATGGATCACCTCATGCCAACTGCGCTCTGCTAATTGCTTGCCAAGCGGATTATTTATTTGATAACCACTAAGACACGAAGACACAAATAAAAACGTCGCTGCGGAAGCTTCCACAGCGACGTTTGAAATCTTTTCAGCTCATCAGAACCGCCGCCACTAGGCGGTGGGCACGCTCTTGATCGTCTTGAGCAAGCGAGAAATGATCTTGTACGGATCGGCTTGCGAGTTCGGACGACGGTCTTCCAGGTAACCGCGATAGTTGTTGTTGACGAAGCTATGCGGAATGCGAATCGACGCGCCGCGGTTGGCCACGCCGTAGTTGAACTTGTCGATCGACTGCGTTTCATGCAGGCCGGTCAGACGCAAGTGGTTATCCGGACCGTAGGCGGCGATGTGCTCGTCGCGATACTTCTCGAAAGCAGCCATGAGCTTTTCAAAGTATTCCTTGCCACCCTTCTCGCGCATGTAGTCGGTCGAGAAGTTGGTGTGCATGCCTGAGCCGTTCCAGTCGCCGCGAACCGGCTTGCAGTGGAACTCGATGTCGATGCCGTACTTCTCGCACAAGCGAACCATCAGGTAGCGCGACATCCAGAGATCGTCGCAGACTTTCTTCGATCCCTTGCCGAAGATCTGCCATTCCCACTGGCCCTTGGCGACTTCCGCGTTGATGCCTTCAATTTCGATACCGGCATCAAGCGTAATGTCGATGTGCTCTTCCATGATTTGGCGAGCGACATCGCCGACGTTCTTGTAGCCGATGCCCGTGTAGTACGGACCTTGAGGCGCTGGATAACCTTCGGTCGGGAAGCCGAGCGGCCGGCCATTTTCGAAGAAGAAGAATTCTTGTTCGAAACCGATCCACAGGTCTTCCGATTCGTCGACCGTGGCGCGATAGTTCGAAGGATGCGGAGTGCCGTCGGGGAGCAGCACTTCGCACATGACCAGGAAGCCATTCTTGCGAGTCGAGTCGGGATAGAGGGCTACCGGCTTGAGGATGCAGTCCGAGCTCTTGCCTTCGGCCTGCTTGGTCGAGCTGCCGTCAAAGCCCCACATCGCCAGATCGCCTACGCTCTTGGGCGCTTTGTCGACGATCTTCGTCTTGCTGCGCATGTTGGGCTCGGGAAGATAACCGTCGAGCCACACATACTCCAACTTGAATCTCTTGTCCGATGACATAAATACGGGTTCTCTTGGTTAAGAGTGCCACAGGTACGAAACACTCATCTCCACCCGCGTATGCCCTACTGCATCAAAGGCTCGCACGATGAGACTTGCCGCTTCTACTAGCGACAAACTGAAGACGAGTCGGACCAAGTTGGCCAGTGCTCGCAACGCCTACCCCGACTTGCAAAACACTGGCTGCCGCCTGCCGTGACCGGATGGATCGAGATCTTTCGTTTCCAGGCCGGTCCCCATCTCCAGCGAAGTCGGGCACTAGGCTAGCATGCCTGCCCGCAGCCTTCAAGTTCAGGTAAGTGAGAAAAAGGGCCGTTCCACCATGCCTCAGTGACGCAATGGGGCATTACCTGCCGTCAGAGCCGCGTTACGGGCTCGGGAACGGATTTTTTACCGCGGAGGACGCGGAGAGCGCGGAGAAGAGATTTGCCTGAAATACCTATTTCTCCGCGCTCTCCGCGCCTCCGCGGTGAAAAACTGCGGTTTAAGCGCCGTATTTGCCCATGCGGCCGGCGTTGGAAAGAGCTAGCAACATCAGGTACTTGGCTTCGAATTGTCCCAGCCCGCCAGTGATCGCGCTGGTTTCGCCGAAGGTCTTGTGGTGGTCGGCGCGGCAGCAATCGGACACCAACAGCGTCGGCACCGGGTGCCAGCTGTGGCTCTTGAGGAAGCTGGGGGTCGAGTGGTCGCCGGTGATGATCAGCACGTCGGGCTTGAGACCGGTCACCGCGGGCAGGGCGGCGTCAAGTTCTTCGATTCGCTTGACCTTGCCAGCGAAGTTGCCGTCTTCGCCAGTGCTGTCGCTGTACTTGAAGTGAATGAAGAAGAAGTCGTAGTCGTCCCAAACTTCCTTGAGCACCGCGAACTGTTCGCTGAGCGTGGCAGCCTTGCCGACGATGTTCATGCCGACCAGACGAGCCAGCCCTTTGTACATCGGATAGACCGCGATGGCCGCGGCGCGGAGGCCGTACACTTCTTCGAACGGAGGCAGCGCTGGCTTGTTGGCAAAACCTCGCATCGTGTGGAAGTTGGCCTTCGGGTGCCCTTTGAGAATCTCGCGGGCTTGCCGTAAAAATTCCTTGGCGACTTCAGCGGTGCGCTGGCTGGCAGCGTCTTCGGCTACCGGGTCGAGCGGCGGCACGCCGACTGCCTGCGGATCGGTATCCTTGACGTTGCCGCCGAGGTTCGGGCCGCGGAAGACGACGACGAAGCGATGCTCTTTGACCGGCTCGACAAAGATTTCGATCCCGGGAATTTTGACTTGCCGCAGCGAGATCGCCAGGGGCGCGCTCTCTTCGGTGGAGATGCGACCGGCGCGGCGGTCGGAGATGTTGCCTTGGGCATCGAGCGTGCAGAAGTTGCAGCGGATGGCGACGTCACCCGGCTGCAATTCGAAACCGATGCCGGTTGCTTCGAGCGCTCCGCGGCCGATCTGATATTGCAGCGGATCATAACCGAAGAGTCCCAAGTGTCCCGGGCCGCTGCCCGGAGCGATGCCCGGTTTGACGGGAATGCTCAGCCCCTGAACGCCGCGGGCGGCCAGAGCCGACAGGTTCGGAACGTTGGCGCTTTCCAGCTCGGTCTTGCCCCCCGGTTCCATCGGCAGTCCGCCCAAGCCATCGGCGACCAGCATGACGATCTTCGATGAATTCTTGACTTGCAATTCGCGAGTGAGAGTGTGCATGTCCATCAGGTGGCTTCCGGTCTTGACGGTGATAAAGCTTCTGTTTTTACCGCGGAGACGCGGGGTGCGGGGCGTAATCCGCCGCGCGCGCCGCGGGGCCCCGGGTAAAACCCGGGGGGGGGTGGCCGTGGAGGCGGGGGCGGGGCAATTGGAGACGGGGGGCCCGCGGGGCAAATCGGCGCGCCA
>JBQCEI010000924.1:0-2084 GCA_051960375.1 Aureliella sp.
CATTGAAAACGCTTTGGTTGAGCGGCTGTCGTCCCGTCGGGACTTGATGATGAGTTGAGAGCTGGCTTTACCGGCGGCTCGCGCCGCCGGCACGGTGCTGTCGTCCCTGTCGGGACTTTATGCCGGCTGATGGCCCATCGGCCTCCACCTGAAAGGATTTCGCAACTAAGTGCAAGCAAGCGTTGCCCCAGACATGTTAGCCCTGTGCATGGCGTCGGTTTCCATTGCCGTGCTGCATACCTTATGCGGTCCGGATCACTACATTCCGTTTGTCGCCATGTCGCGAGCCGGCCGCTGGTCCTTGCGCAAGACGATCGCCGTCACATTGCTCTGCGGCCTGGCGCATGTGGGAAGTTCGGTGGTCCTGGGCTTCGTCGGCATCATGTTGGGAATCATGCTCGGGCGCCTGGAGTTGATCGAGCAGGTGCGCGGCAATGTTGCCGGCTGGCTGATGATCGGGTTTGGACTGGCCTACCTGGCTTGGAGCGGAGTGCAAAGTTATCGCCGCAGGGTGCACGAGCATTGCCATACGCATGCCGACGGCACGACGCACGCACATGAGCATCGCCATGGGCTGCTGGCCCTCGACCGCGGCCTGCACATGCACGGCAATGATCACATGCACGGCAATGATCACATGCACGCGCATGGGCACTTGGAGAGCCCGGCCAGCGGCGCACGTCACATCACCCCTTGGTTGCTATTCACGATTTTTATTTTTGGTCCCTGTGAACCGTTGATACCGCTGCTGATGTATCCCGCCTCGCAATCGTCTTGGCTGGGCGTGGCTGCGGTGTCGATCGTTTTTTTGATCGGTACGCTCGCGGTCATGCTGGCCACCGTAGTCATGCTGGTGCAAGGTGCCGGTGCGATGCAGTGCCAGTGGCTCGAACGCCATGCCCATTCCATGGCGGGACTGGTCATCTTGCTCTGCGGCGTGACCATCACGCTCGGTTTATGACCGCTCAAGAACTTGCTACTCAACAATCGCTTGCTACTCGACAACGCTTGCTAGAGGACAACTGCCATGTACTTGCCTGCTAAAGTGCCAGGAGGTTTGAAATGCATTTGACCCCCAAGGAAATCGAAAAGGTCCTCATTTATTCCATGGCGGAAATTGCGCACAAACGCAAGGCAAACGGGCTCAAGCTCAACCATCCCGAAGCGGTGGCCGTCATCTCCGCAGCCGCCATGGAAGGAGCCCGCGAGGGCAAAACGGTTGAGGAAGTGATGAAGTCGGCCGCCGAAGCGCTGACGCGCGATGACGTCATGGAAGGAGTTGCCGACATGATTCCGCTGGTGCAAGTGGAAGCGGTCTTTACCGACGGCAGCCGCCTGGTGACGGTGCACTCGCCAATAAAGTGATTGGCTCAAGGTCCGCTCAATGGATTTAGCGCGGCCGAAGGCAAGCACGGTAGAACCGCATTGGCGATCGATTGCTCCCGGCGGCTGCGCCTGCATGACCTGCAACGAACCCAGCGCACGCCCATCCAACGTCGGCCCCGATACCTCAAAAAAAGATCTTGAAAGGTCAAAGCTATGGCTCAATCCAACACGGAATCGACCGGCGGTAAAGCCGGAGTCGGCGGCATCGTCTTAGCCGAGGGAGAGATCGATCTGAACGCCGGCCGGCCGACCACGGTCCTCAAGGTGCGCAACACGGGCGACCGGCCCATTCAAGTCGGTTCGCACTACCACTTTTTTGAAGCCAATCGCTTTCTCGAGTTCGATCGGCCGCAGGCGTTCGGCAAGCGGCTCGACATTCCCGCAGGCTCGGCCCGACGCATCGAGCCCGGCGACGAAATCGAAGTGACGCTCGTTCCCTATGCGGGGAAAAAGTTCGTCAAAGGCTTCAGCAACCTGGTCGACGGTTGGGCCGCGACGGGCGACGAGCGCGGTTACTACCCCAACTACCACCAGGCGATCAAGCGGGCTCAAGAGCTCGGATTCAAGTCGACGCAATAGCGTCGGGCACTGCACTCGCTTATGCCGATTAGCTGGCTCAAGGACGCTCGCTGCTGTCCGCTGATCGGTTGCCATCGCGTCCCTTCACCCCATCGGTCCTCCAAGCCTCCATAGCGTTG
>JBQCEI010000925.1:0-7271 GCA_051960375.1 Aureliella sp.
TCGCGCGTCGGCAAACCCGGCACGCCCGACGATCAGCGCCAGCCGATCAACGCGGGCATCTGGCGCTATCATCCAACGCGGCATGAGTTCGAAGTCTTCGCGCACGGCACGAGCAATCCGTGGGGCATCGATTTCAACGATCGCGGCCAGGCGTTCTTGACCGCTTGCGTGATTCCGCACCTGTACTACATCATCCAAGGCGGCCGCTACGAGCGTCAGGCCGGCAACCACTTCAATCCTTACACCTACAACGACATCAAGACGATCGCCGATCACCGCCATTACCTCGGCGCCCGGCCGCACGGCGGCAATGGCAAATCGGATGCAGCCGGTGGCGGCCACGCGCATGCCGGCGCGATGATTTATCTCGGTGGCCAGTGGCCGGCCGAGTATCGCGACAAAATCTTCATGAACAACATCCATGGTCAGCGTTTGAACATGGACATTCTCAATCCCGAAGGTTCAGGCTACGTCGGCAGCCACGGCCCCGATTTTCTGCTCACCGGCGACCAGGCCTCGCAGATACTCAACCTGCGCTACGGCCCCGACGGTCAGTGTTGGATGATCGACTGGTACGACATGCAAGCGTGCCACTTGAACGAGCCGGGCCGACACGACCGCAGCAACGGCCGCATCTACAAGATCGTCTACGGCACCAATAAGTCTCAGCCGGTCGATCTGACGAAGCTGTCCGATGTGGAGCTGGCTGGCCTGGTCACTCGCGAGAACGATTGGTACGTGCGCCACAGCCGCCGGTTGTTGCAAGAGCGCGCCGCCGAGCGAGCCATCGATCCGGCGGCGATCGAACAGCTCGAGAAAGTAGCCCTCAGCCATGATGAAGACACGCGGCGCCTGCGCGGCGCGTGGGCGCTGGCTTGCATCGGTAAGTTCGATGCCAAGCTGCGCGATCGCATGCTCAGCGATGCCAGCCCGTACGTCCGCGGCTGGACCATTCAGCTCAGTCTCGATGGACAGAAGGCCGACAAGGGTTTACTAGAGCGCCTGGCCAAGATGTCGCGCGAAGATGATTCGCAGGTCGTGCATTTGTATCTGGCATCGGCCGCACAGCAACTGCCGCTGGCCGATCGCTGGAGCATCCTCGAAGGACTCGCATCGCATGCCGCTGATGCGGCCGATCACAATCTGCCGCTGATGATCTGGTACGCAGCCGAACCGCTGGCTGAAGCCGATGCGCAGCGAGCACTCGCATTCGGGCTCAAGGCAGGCCGCGCGATGCCGCTGATCCGCGACTACATGCTGCGTCGCATCGGCACCGGCGGCGACGCGCAAGCGCTGGCGACGCTGGTCGCGGGCCTGGGTCAAGCCGACAGCGCGGACTTGCAGTTGGCCTTCCTCGATGCGATCCGCACTTCGCTGACCGGACAACGCCGCGTCGCGCCGCCAGCAGCCTGGTCGGCAGTGGCCGACAAGCTGGCTAGGTCGAGCGACGAGCGCGTCCAGCAACAGGTGCAAGCCCTGGGCGTTACCTTCGGCGACGAAGCGGCTCTTGCCAACGTTCGCGCCAGTTTGACTTCCGAGTCCGCATCGCTGGAGGAGCGTCGAGCCAATTTGTCGGCGCTGCTGGCGGCGAAAGATCCCAAGCTGATCGGCGTGCTTCAAAAACTGGTCGATGACCCGGCGATGCGCGAGCAAGCGCTTGCTGGCCTGGCTCAGTACAACGATCCGCAAACGGCCCGCGTGATCCTCGAGCGCTACGCGCAGTTTTCACCTTCCGAGAAGCGGGTCGCGCTGGCGACGCTCGCCGCTCGTCCCGAATCGGCCATCGCCATGCTCAAGGCAGTCGAGGCCAAGCGCATTCCCGGCAGCGACCTTTCGGCCGACCTGGTGCGACAGCTTCAATTCCTCAAGAGCGACGAAGTGGCGGGCCTGCTAGAAAAAACCTGGGGCACGGTTCGCGAGACAGCAGCCGACAAGGCCAAGCTGATCGAGGAGTACAAACAGCTCATCGCAACCAAGGCCAAGCCCAAGCCCGACCTGGGGCGAGGCCGCGCGGTGTTTGCCCGCACTTGCCAGCAGTGTCACTCGCTGTTCGGAACCGGCGGCAACGTCGGTCCCGATCTGACCGGTTCGAACCGGACCAACGTCGACTATCTGCTGAGCAACATCGTCGACCCGAGCGCTGTGATGGCTAAGGAGTACCAGCCGACGGTCGTGCTGACCGGCGACGGGCGCGTCGTCACCGGCATCTTGAAGGGGGAAGACGACAAGGCGATCAAGCTGCAAACGGCGACCGCTCTGGAAGTGATTCCGAAGGATGAGATCGACGACCGCAAGCTGAGCCCGCAATCGATGATGCCCGACGATCAGCTCAAGCAGTTCAGCCCTGAAGAGGTCGTCGCCCTGATCGCGTATCTGGGAGCGCCGGCCCAGGTGCCGCTGCTGGCCGACGCCAACAACGCTCAGAACCTTTTCAACGGCCAGAGTTTGGCAGGTTGGCATGGTACCGAAGGCTTGTGGTCGGTTGAAAACGGTGAGATCGTCGGTCGCACCGAGGGGCTCAAGAAAAATGAGTTCCTCGTCAGCGACATGGCCGCGGCCAATTTTAAATTGACCTTCGAGATCAAGCTTGTGGACAACGAAGGCAACAGCGGCGTTCAGTTCCGCAGCCAAGAGCTCGAGCACGGCATGAGGGGTTATCAGGCCGACGTCGGCAAGGGTTGGTGGGGCAAGCTCTACGAGGAAGAAGGCCGCGCGTTGCTCTGGCCCAAGTCGGGCGAGGAGTACGTCAAGCTCGGCGAGTGGAATACCTATGAGATCATCGCCGATGGCAGCCACATCCAAACGCGGATCAACGGCCACCTGTGCGTCGACTTAGACGACCCCGCCGGCCCCAAGCGCGGCGTCTTCGGCCTGCAGCTGCATTCCGGCGGTCCGACCGAAGTCCACTTCCGCAACTTCCAGCTCGAACCGACGGGCGGCAAGTAAACGACCGGCCGCGCGAGCGGTTGACAGCCCAACTGTGGGACGGCAGTCCCTTCCCGTCAGCACCCGGCAAGCCGGCTGACTGTGCCCGTCTTGCTCTTCTGCCTTCTGCTTTAGGCTGCTGCTGCGCAGCAAAGAAGAAGAGGAACTAGGTGCGCGCAGGCCGGCTTGCCGGGTGCTTGACGGCAAGGGACTGCCGTCCCACAGTTGGCCCACGAACCCTCTCGGCTGCCTTCCATTCCATTGGCCGACATGAGTAAGCGTGGCCAAATCGGCCGTTCCGGTGTAGATTTGTGGGTGATCATCAAACTTCCCGCAAAGCTAGAACTGCGCAATGACTACAGGGCCAGCACTGCCCCATATTTTGGATCTCTCGCACTCCGAGCTCGGCCGCTGGCTGGAGCAACATGAGCTGCCTGCGTTTCGCCTCAAGCAGATCCTCGGCTGGATCTACGAGCGACGAGCCGAGACGTTCGATGCGATGAGCGACTTGCCCAAGGCGCTCCGCGAACTGCTCAAAAGCAATTTCCGGCTCTGGGTCGCCACGGTCGCTACTCATCAGCAGGCCGAAGACGGCACGGAAAAATTGCTTGTCCAGCTGGCCGATGGTGGCCGCGTCGAGTGCGTGCTGCTCCGCGATGGCGTGCGGCGATCGATTTGCGTCAGCAGCCAAGTCGGCTGCGCGATGGGCTGTGTGTTTTGTGCCAGCGGCTTGGACGGCGTCGAACGCAGCCTGACGCGCGGCGAGATCCTCGAACAAATGCTGCGTTTGCAGCGGCTGTTGCCGGCCGAAGAACGCCTCAGCCACATCGTCATGATGGGCATGGGCGAGCCGCTGGCCAATCTCGACAATGTGCTGGCAGCCCTCGAAGTGGCCAAGTCCCCCAGCGGCCTGGGCATCAGTCCGCGGCGCATCACGATTAGCACCGTTGGGCTGCCGCCGTCGATCGATAAACTCGCCGCTCATGCCACTCCCTTCCACCTTGCGATCAGCCTGCACGCGCCCAACGATGAACTGCGCAATCGGCTCGTACCGGTCAACAAACGCATCGGCATTCGCGATATCATGGATGCCGCCGATCGCTATTTTCATGCAACCGGTCGCCGATTGACTTTTGAGTACGTGCTCCTGGCCGACATCAACGATTCGGTCCAGTGCGCAACGCAGCTAGCCAAGCTGCTGCGCGGCCGCACCAGCATGCTGAACGTCATTCCGTACAATCCGGTCGAAGGGCTGCCCTACGCGACGCCGTCGGCAACCGCGCGTGCGCAATTCCGCAAAGTGCTCGAGGGCGCCGGCATCAACGTGCAGTTCCGCGAGCGCAAAGGAGACCGCATTCAAGCCGCCTGCGGGCAATTGCGACGCGAGCGGCAGCAGGCTTCCGCCGGCGCCGCTCCACTCGTGCAAATCGAAGGAACTTGAGTTGAGACGCCCTAGCCGAACAGAGATCTTGCAGCGCCTCCATGCCAAGGTCGCGCGCGGTGAAGCCATCATCGGCGGCGGCGCAGGGACCGGGATCTCGGCCAAATGCGAAGAGGCCGGCGGCATCGACCTGGTCGTCATCTACAACTCGGGCCGCTTCCGCATGGCCGGCCGCGGATCGCTCGCCGGGCTGATGCCGTACGGCAACGCGAACCAGATCGTCCGCGAAATGGGACACGAGGTTTTGACGGCGGTGAAGAGCGTGCCCGTTCTGGCCGGCGTGTGTGCGACCGATCCCTTCATGCTCCGCGAGCCGTTCTTGCGCGAACTGAAAGCGATGGGCTTTGCGGGCATCCAGAACTTTCCAACCGTCGGCCTGATCGACGGCACGTTTCGTCAGAATCTCGAAGAAACCGGAATGGGTTTTCAAGTCGAGATCGATTGCATCGCCGCGGCACGCGAGCTCGATCTGCTGACGACCCCCTACGCGTTCGATCCCGAGCAGGCCGCGGCGCTAGCCCGCGTCGGAGCAGACATCATCGTCGCTCACATGGGGCTGACGACCAGCGGTTCGATCGGTGCGCAAACCGCCTTGACGCTCGACCAGTGCATCCCGCGCCTGGACGAAATGGCTCGCGCAGCCAAGTCGGCGCGCTCCGACGTATTGGTTCTCTGCCACGGCGGACCGATCGCCGAGCCCGAGGATGCCGCTTACATTCTCCAGCGCGTGCCCGGACTGGCCGGCTTTTACGGCGCCAGCAGCATGGAGCGCCTGCCCACCGAGCGAGCCATCACCGCCCAAACCCGCGCCTTCGGCGATTTGCGCATCGGGCACTAGTTTCTTCTCCGCGCTCTCTGCGCCTCCGCGGTAAAAAACTTTTTACGGCTCATTAGACAAAACGCCCCGGCTGGCGCATCTTGATGGTTGCCATGAGCTCACCAGACTCCTTCTCCGAACAAGTTCGTGCTTGCGCGGTGCGCATCGCCGAGAGCGGCGCGCCGGCTTTAGCTGGGCTGTACGACCTGACAGCCCAGCGGCTGGTGCGCTTTGCGGTCACGGTGACGCGCAACCAGCACGATGCCGAAGACGCCGTCCAGGCTGCGCTGATACGCGTCATGGGCGACTGCGATCTGCTATGCCGCGCCCAGGCGGCTTGGCCCTACTTGCTGCGCATGGTGCGCAATGAGTCGTTGGTTATCCTGCGGCGCAAGCGGCGTTGGCGGCTGCTGGACAACATCTCCGATCTGCTGACTCGCCGCACGGTCGACCAGCTGGAACAAGAGGACACGCACCGAGCCATTTGGCTAGCCCTGCGCATGCTGCCGCGCGAGCAGAGCGAAGTGGTCGTGCTCAAGATCTGGGAAGACCTCACCTTTGCACAGATCGCCGAAGTGCTCGGCATCCCCGCGGCGACCGCCGCCAGCCGCTATCGATACGCGCTGGCCAAACTCTCGAGCCAACTCCGTGGACATGCTGCGGAGGTGCAGAGTGAGTAACTTCGACCGACGCAATAGCGACGACGAGTTCGGTGTGATCGAAGAGGCGATTCGCGGGGCGGGTACGTACGTGGTTCCGTCGGACGACCTGCGGCCGCGAACGCTCGAAGCGGCCCGCCAGCTCAGCGAAGAGCGCCGCGGCGGGATTCGCATCGGCCGCTTCGCAGCCATCCTGCTGCTGTGCATCGTCGCCAGCCCGCCGATCGCCGCGCGCATGGCGGCGTGGTACGAGCAAGCGGCTGACCCATCTTCATCGCAGCTTCAACAGCGAGCCCTCGAGATCGCAGCCGATCGCAACATCGGTCCGCACTGGGGACTGTTCGAAGCCTTCGCGCAGCTCCGCCGCGGCCAAGCCGCTCGACTCGGGCAGCCCTCTGTTAAATAAATTCGCTGCGTCTGCGCATCCTCTTGCCAGCGGATTGGAACCCGACGCGTAAGCGAGGGACGAACCCGCCGATAAGCTTTCACGCGCTGTCGTTTTTAACGCAGAGGGCGCTGAGTTGCCGAGCGCAGAGAACGCAGAGGAAGAACATGTCGATCCCGGCAGGGAACGAAATATCGATCGAGGAAGTTCTGGCGTTCAACGACGCGCTGATGGCTTATGCAGCGACCGGTTTGCCCGTTGAACTAGAGCCGGGCGACTCGAATGAGGGGCTGCTGAAGAAGCTGCCGCAGATCAATGCGAGGCTGGCGTTGCGGCTCAGCCGCGGCGAATCGCTGGCCGATTCGCTGGCCACCGAGCCTCACATCACCCCGCGTTATCGAGCTGCTCTGGAGAGCTGGCTCCGCGGCCAGCATCCGATCGAAGCCCTCGACTCGTTGGCTGCCACAGCCCAAGGGCGTTGCGAGATCGAGGCGACTGCTCGCTACTCGCTGGTGCAGCCGCTGATCGTGCTGGCCCTCGCCTACGTGGGCTTTATCTATCTGCTCCTAACCGTGGCCCCGAAGCTCGAAGGCATCTACCGCCAGCTCAGGCAGGCTCCTGAGCCGATTTTGTCAGCGCTGCTCATCGCCAAGCAAGGGCTGCCGATTTGGGGCCCGGCTTTGCCCGTGCTGATCGCGGCGATTCTCATCGGCTGGCGATGGCGTCGATCATCGCTGATGGCGAAGTGGTTGCCCGGGCGCACCAGGTATCTCGACGCGCTCCATAAAGCCCACTATGCCGACAGCCTCGCCCGCTTACTCGAAAACGACTATTCGCTGGGTCAAGCTTTAGCCCTGCTCGGCCCGCTGCCCACCGAATCGCCCAATGGGCAAAGTTACGCAGCGGCCAATCAGAAGCTGATCGAAGCCGAAACCAGTTCGCAGCGCATTGCGTTTGACGATCCATCCGTAGCGTCGCTGCCCGCGCTGCTTCGCTGGGCATTCACCGGCGACCTGCTCGGACAAGCGCAGGCAGAGGTGCTCC
>JBQCEI010000926.1:0-6945 GCA_051960375.1 Aureliella sp.
AAGCTATACATATGACGAAAACAACCGCATAAAAACGGTCTCTTTCGATGCTGTTCTTCAACGCAGCTACACCTACACTGCCTCTGGGCAGGTTGCCACTGTTCAGGACAGTCGTGGGACCACCAGCTACACCTATGACCTGCGCGATCGACTTACCAAAGTCGAACAGCCGGATCACTCGGCGATTGAGTATACGTACGACCAAGTAGGCAACCGAGTATCGGTTAAGACTCGTTTCGGCACTACGCTTTATGGCTACGACGCTGCCAATCGGCTCGTCATGGTGACTGCTCCTGACAACGGTGTCACGCAGTACACATATGATGCCATTGGTAATTTGGTCCGGACCGACTACTCATCTGGCGTAACCGAGACGAGGACCTATGACCAAATGGGGCACCTCCTGACTCTCACGCAGTTCACCACGCTCGGAGCTCTGGCATCTTACGCCTATACATACGACACTCTCGGCCAGCAAACGGATGTTGTAGAAAGTGGTGGCCGGTCAGTTCACTACACCTACGATCGCCTCGGGCGATTGACTCGGGAGAGTGTCACCGATCCGGCTGCTTCCAACTTTACGATCGATTACACCTACGACGCTGTGGGGAATCGACTTACTCGCAACCACTCACTCGAGGGCCTAACTGCATACGTATACGACGCTAACGATCGCTTGCTTACCGAGACAACCGGTGCCGTCGTTACTTCGTATACCTACGACGCCGATGGAAACCTACTTTCACGGAGCGGTGCTGGCAACGCGGTCACGGCCCAATGGAATGCGCTCGACCAACTGGTGAGCGCGGATGTTACGGACAGTGCTGGGACACACCATTACAGCTACGAATATGATCGAAGCGGAAATCGGGTATCCGAGAAAGTAGACGGGCAAGAGACGCGATTTCTTATCGACGAGTTGCAACCCAATTCGCAGGTGCTGGCTGAGTACAGCCCCAGCGGCTCCAGCGCAACAAGTTATGTGTATGGACTGAACCGCATCGCACAGCAAAATAACGGTCAGTCATCCCTGTATCTTCCCGACGGGCTTGGCAGCACTCGATTGCTCACCGATCCCTCAGGCATGATTCTCAACCGTTATGTGTACGACTCCTTTGGCAACACGATCGGTTCGAGTGGCTCAACCTCCAACCGCTTCCGTTTCACAGGTGAGCAGGTTGACGGAGCTTTGGGCGGCTACTATTTGAGGGCGCGCATTTACAATCCCGCGACGGGGCGCTTCGTCTCTCAGGACCCAGCGCCGCCTCAATTCGGGCTGTCGCAATCAATCAATCGATACGTTTACGCGTTCAACCAACCAGTGACCCGAACCGATCCGAGCGGATTGTTCAGCGATCTGGTAAGCACGCTAAAAACGGTCGCGCTGCAGTCCGCCTTGGACTTTGGCAGAGGTGTTAGTCTAGGCGCGACTGCTCTGGGAACATTGCAGGGGGTAGGGGTGGCGGCCTATTATTTCAGTCACGACCATGCCACGTTGCACGCGTCCGGCTTTGTTCAAGGGTTTAGCTTGTCCACCGACGACCTGCTTGGAAGAGTCTCTCTAGGAGTAGGTTTGGATCAAGTTATCCCAATGAACAAGAACATACTCAGGCAGGCTCCGCTTTATCCCACGGCCATCGGATTTGGGCTAGGAGTCAATTTTACGCCAGTCATCAAAGTTCCGAGCAGACTGTTGGCTGCCTTCAGAGAAGGAGAACCAGGAGTCATCGGGGTCGAGTTGCACATCGGCCTGATGTTCAAATTTGAGAGTCCGGATGATGCCGGTGGAGCACAGTCGAGTGTTAACCTTTCGTTTCAGGGGTTGCCGACCGAGAGCATAGGAGAGACCCTGTATGTGTCGCTTCCGGCTAAGACGTATGGAAGCCTTGTAAATTACAGCTTGATTCCGGTGCAGTACGCAAGATTCCGAGCGTTTCCAACGCCTGTCCGGTTGAGCGTACCATCCTCCGGTCTATCATCCCAATTCAGCTACGGCGTTTACATCGGCGACTGGCCATCCTTCACGGGAGCAGGAGGCGTTCTGGCAGCCGGTGCATTCCAAGCGATTCAAGCGGTTCATGAGTTGTTTAGTTAGTCGTCTTGCGGGACCATAGGCGCAAACTTGATACCGAGCTCGCCAGTCAACGTCCCGTAGGCGCTGTCACGCCGCGCAGTAGGCCGGTTTCTTTTTTACCGCGGAGACGCGGAGAGCGCAGAGCAGTTCGCTGCGTCCTTCGCGTCTTTGAGGTAAAACCGGATGGGATGATGCTCGAAACGACGCGCCTTTGAGCGCGGCAGCCGTCACTCACCAAGTTGAGTTTCAACGATCAGCATATCGCGGTCGATTCGGCGTACGATCATCGGTACATCGACATCCACATAATCACCCCCAACCGTTCTGGCATTGAACTCAGTGCCCTCGATGGCCACGCGCCCGACGGGGCGCAGCGTAGCCACGACCGTCGCCGTCCGTCCCAACGTCTCCACCAAGCGCGGGTCGAAATTCGGATTGGGCGATGATGGCGGGGTCGCAAGCAGCAGGTCTTTATCGGGGTAACCCAAGACATACTGCTGGACAATGTAGAACGGGAACAATATCGCCAAAACGAGCGGATCCCCCTGCGCAACGTCCAGGTTCGGGATGGCACACAGCCCGACAACCACCAGAGCCGAGCAGACGAGCACGTCTGCTGGCAGGCCGAGAAGTCCGTAAAACACAGCAAAGCAAGACATGCAAATGCCGCAAATTTTCAGCGACATCGCGGCACAGAACCGCGACGACTTCGGGACCAATCGCTGCCGCGACCGAAGCACCCACCCGATCGCAACCGCATTGAGCAGCACGACGAAGAGCAGCAGCTTGAGCAAGTCCATGATCGCATGCCAATCGCGCTGAAAATCACTTCAAGGGATCGAGTCCGAGGTCTTGCCTAAGGAATTGTATCGCTTTCCTATCGGGCCATCTTCGGTACTCGTCGAGAATGGAGGCATATCCATATCGTGGATCACTCTGGAACTGAGCCAGCATCCGACTAGCACATTCTTTTTCCTGAAGGAATTCGGCCGATGTGGTCTCAAGCATTTCTTGATCGACATCGTCATCAATCGTAGTAATTAAGGCGACGTTGCCGCAGCCAATTTCATCAAAGAATCGTTCGTCGCGCAGGTCTTTCAGCGCAAGAATCATTGCCAGATAGTAATCCGCCTCAAAGCGTGGCCGCATTCCGTCAGGCAGATCCAGGCTGCAATCCCTATAGTTTTCCGTCCGGCCCATTTGCTCGTATACATCTGTAAATTCCTGGCTTGGATACTCGAACAGTCCGACGTAGTTCCATTCACAGGGACGCCATCGCAGCCAGGCACTCCGGCGACATGAAATGCTGGTCTTCCGATAGACCTTCAGCCGCTCTTTAAAACCTTCAAGAGAATTGGCTGCGGGGCAGACACTGGAAAGGTCGTCAGCAGTATAGAGCCCGAATACGTAGAAGGTCTCGTGACTCTTCTCTGCAACCAGCCTACGAAACACTTGCCGACTGCCCTCTCGCAGTTTATCCCGCATCCAATCAAAGTCGATGATGGATTGATACAATTGCTTCCTCACGGAGTATAAAACTGCACGCGGTCCGCGCGACCGCCGCGCTCTGATTTGCCCAATATAGCGGAGCAGCGGCAATCCTGGGCCCCCACCCGGGGCAAACGATTTCCATTGCGGCGCTCCAAACCAGCACAGCAACTCAACGCATCGTCGAGTGAGAACTGGGATAGAAACACAGAGGCACAGAGGGCACGGAGGAAGAAGTATGCAGAGGCTCAGTTGGCAACTCATTGTGCAAACGTTCCGAACCCCAGGTCGGGGCAAACTTGGGAAAGCGCTGAAGCACAAACATCCGCCGGCAAAGTGCTGTGTCCCAGGGGGCCTTTGCCCCCAGGGCCGTTGCCCTCTCCGCAGGCAATGCCGAGATGGAGTGTCGCAGCCCTTGCTATGCTTCCGCATTTGGCACCGACGCAAGAAGCCTCAGCAATGCTACGTCTCCCTTTCGTTCAGGAATGTCCAGCGGACAAAGTTTTGCCTTGTTGCGATGGTGGGGTCGGCTCCGTGACGAAGTAGAGTGGATACCATTTCGTAGTTGCCTCGTGCGTTGAACGCGGCTGTCCAGAGTGGCTGATTTCCATGCTTGTCGCAGATAGAAACGGCCTCTGGACACTGCTCAACAAGCGATTCGAGGATAGCAGGGAGCTTATGCTCTATCGCATAGTGCAATGCGGTCGATCCATTTGCATCTAGCGATAAAAACGGGCTTTAGATCAATTCGCGCATCGGCTCGTGCCCATCGACCAAATAGTGCGGCCGACCGGTCGGATCTTTCACGGTAGTCGTCAGCGGATTGAGGCCAAGCAAGTGATAGAGCGTGGCGAATACTTCGCCGAAGTGGACCGGCCGCTCGGCGATTTCGCCCCCCAGGCGATCGGTGGCGCCAATCACCTGTCCGGTGCGCATACCGCCACCGGCCAGCAAGCCGCCGCCGACGCGCGGCCAGTGGTCGCGCCCGGCGTCTTTGTTGATCGTCGGCGTGCGACCGAACTCGCCCCAGGCCACGACCGAGACATCCTTATCCAAACCGCGCTCGTGCAAGTCTTCCACCAGCGCGCTCATGCCCTGATCGAACTGCGGCCCGTGGGTGTTCTTGAACTCCGAAAAATTGTTGCTGTGGAAATCCCAGCGGCCGAAGTTGAGCGTTACGCAGCGGGCTCCGGCTTCGACCAGGCGCCGCGCCAGTAGAAAATGTTCGAGATTGCGCGGCGCGCCGTCGCCGTAGTTCTTGGCGTCTCCCTTACCATAGCGCTCGCGCGTGGCCGAATCTTCCTTCGAGAGATCGAGCGCCTCGCGCAGGCGACTGGAGGTCAGCAGGTTGATCGCTTGCTGCTGGAACGCATCGAGTCCGGCCATCGAGCCCGAAGCGTCGACATCGCGGCGGATCTGGTCGAGTGAAGTAAGCAGTTGGCGGCGATCGGCCAGGCGGTCCACCGAGATGCCCTCCAGTTGCATGTCGGCCATCGCTTCGCCGTTGGGACGAAAGGCGCTATTGGCTACGCCGAGGAAACCGGGATGGCCCGGCGAACCGTAAGGCGGATGGCCGGTCTTGGGGCACAGGCCGATAAACGGCGGAATCTCCGGCGTGCGTGCGCCTTGAAGCTGGGCCAGCGTCGAGCCGAGCGATGGCCAGCCGCCGGGAGCTTGTTGGCGCTTCGAGCGGCCGGTGTAGCAGATGAACGAATCGTGGTCGCCGTCGGGCGAGCCGTACACCGAGCGCAGCGGCACGAGCTTGTCCATGATCTTGGCCAGCCGCGGCAAGTGTTCGCAGATCTGAATGCCCGCGACGTTTGTCGGGATCGGCCTGAACTCGCCGCGAATCTCCGCCGGCGCGTCCATCTTCAAATCGTACATGTCCTGATGCGGTGGAGCGCCGCACATGTAGATCATGATGATCGCTTTGCGGGAGTTGCGGATGCCGCTGGCCGCCTCCGCCCGCAACAGATCAGGCAGCGCCAGCCCGCCCAGCCCTAGGCCGCCGATCGTGAGCAGTTCGCGCCGAGTCAAACCAGAACAGAATCGCTGCGATTTGCCATAGATCGAAAACATGAGCGTCTCCGGCATTGCGTAGGTGGGAAGCCGAGGCGGGAAAGTTTATTGTACCGCTTCTAAACGCCCGATGCACACCAGAGGATGCCGGTGAACCCCAAAGAGACAAAGGCACGACGTCAGAGACCAGCATGCGATGCGCTTTCGGGCGGCCGGTCGGAACGTTAGCCGCTGATCCAAAATTCGATGCTGCGACCTGCCGAGCCTTGGCAATGTCGACCCACGAACCCAGATGGGCCTACACAACTTTTTACTCCAAAGCTGCATCTCCACTCTGCTCCATGCTGATGCGCCACCCTAGCTGAGCGTCACCACTTCGCCACTTCGCGACTTCGCGCCTTCGCGTGAGAACAGAAACAGCCCTATTTCACGCGAAGGCGCGAAATCGCGAAATTGCCATGCCCAGAACGCCGACTAATTCGACCAACAGGCTGCGCGCAGAGAGGAACCAAGCTTTAACTGCTCGGCGTTTGCGCAGAGGGTTTGCCACCGAAGCGCCAGGTCAGCCCGAATCCCAGCCAGTAGCTGGCGATGGATGTGCTCGTGAAGTCGCCAAGCTGTTGCGAGTCCCGGAACATGCCGCCACCGTGCAAGTCGAAATCGATACCGGGCATGACATCGACCACTCCCACACCGAGCGTCATGCGATGCTGGCTAGTAATCGCCATTAAGGCTTGGCTATAGCGCACGGCCGCCAGGCCACCCGACTGGACGACGCCTCCGATATTCGGCCCGGGCGTATCGTCCAGTGGATTCTCTGCCCAAACGTATCCTGAGCGAAGGCGCAGCCTGCCGCGCGAGTACTGCGTGCCGAACTGCACGACCCACTGATTGTCATACAAGGCCCGATAGAGATCAGCCTCGTCCCATAGCTTATAAAGCACATCAGCGCCGATCAGCAGGCGACCGTCCAGTAGTGCTGTATTGGCCACGCCCAGCCGCCACCAAAGATAAACTGCGTCCCGCGAAACTGCGTTAGGGCAGCGGGATTAGCATTGATGGCGCTCGTCACGTCTTGGGGTCGGGCTATGCTCACACCTCCCATGCCGCCGGATGCTGGCATTAAAGTGTTATGCAGTTCGACGCCAAACGACTGAGCAAATGCCTGAGGTCCCACGGCGAGGCACGAGCTGACCGCGAGAACGCAGGTCGCAAAATATCGGTTGAAACAGTTCATCGCCTGCATCCTCGGGGTTTGCAGACCTGTGCGTGTGCCATCGGTCGCCTCATGGATTCATCGACCGACGTTGGAGGTTTTTCCAGTCAGATGGCGGGCGCAATTAAGACCACCGGTGCTTGCCCCG
>JBQCEI010000927.1:0-2470 GCA_051960375.1 Aureliella sp.
GCCTCAGTCGCCAGCGCAGCGATCGAGCGCATCGCGGACTCGTCGGCTACGACATCGGTCGAACGCGGCGCAAAGACGAAGATGACGTTGAGCAAAAGATAGATGAGCATGACGAGCGCCGTGGCCAGCACCATCGCTCGCGGGACGTTGCGCTGAGCAGCGCTCGATTCGCCCGCGACATACACCGCCGCGTTGAAACCGGTGTAACTGAACGCGATCCATGACATCGACGCCAACATCGTCACCCAGCCTTGCCAGTCGCTAGGCCACCACGCCGCATCGCGATCGGGCAAAGGGCCCCCTTGCCAGGCATCGCCGGCGGTGAAACCAAAGGCCCACACGAGCAGCACGGCGATCGCCGTCAGCTTGACCATCACCACGGCATTCTGCGCGAAGACTCCGACTCCCAAGCGGGCCGTATGGCAGATGCAGGCCACGAGGATGATTAGCGTCGCTATGCCGCTGGCGGCGGCATTGTCGGTGATGGTCGGAAAACCATACGCGACGACGGCCTTGGCAGCGCCCGCGATCGGCGCAGTGAAGCCGGCGATCAGCGAGATCCAGCCAGCCAAGAAGCCGATGCTCGGATGGATCAAGCGGCTGAGGTAGAGATACTCGCCGCCTGAAAGCGGCACGCGCCGCGCGAGCGCGCCGTACGCGATCGCGCCGGCTAGTGCCCACAGCCCGCACAGCACCCAGGCCCAGAGGACGCGGGCCGGATTGCCGAGCGCGGCCAACGCATAGCCGCTGCTGGTGAACACGCCAAAGCCGATCATCGCTGCGACGACCAGCATGACGAGCGTTGGCAGGCCTAGCTTTACCGCGGAGAACGCGGAGAACGAGGAGGGCGCGGAGAAGTCGCTGTTCTTCCTATTCTCTGCGTTCTCTGCGTCCCACATCTCTGCGTCTCTGCGTTGAAAAAAGGGGGCGGAAAAAGGACGGAGTTCACCCGACCTGTCCAGCCTCGGGCTCGGCCAGCGAGTTGACTGTACAAGTGCAGGATGCACGCGCGATTTCTTTTCGGCGAGCGTCGGTGATCGCGCACTCGACAAAGCCGACTCGCAAACCGCGGGTGACCAGTCGAGCGGTGGCGGTCAACAGCGATTCTTTGACCGGTCGCAAGTAGCTGACCTTCATCTCGATCGTGGCAAAGCTGCCTGAATCGATCAGCGTTCGACCGAAGGCGATGCCCATCGCGGCATCGGCCAACAGCGCGATCACGCCGCCGTGAACGACTCCCATCGGATTGTGCATGCGCTCGCTGACCGGCAGATGCACGACCGCTTCACCGGGCGGCCCTGGCTCGACGCGCAGCCCCACGAGCTGACTGATCGGCGCCGACGCAAACGCATCGCCCGCCTCTTGAATCGATTCCAAAGCCGTTACCCTTTCCGAGCCAAGACTATCTCCGCGCCACTCCGCGTCCTCCGCGGTAAAAAATCAGTATGAGAGGCCCGCCATTGTCCCACAAAGGAGCCCAAGGTCTAGCCGCACCCGAGCCAGGAGCGTAATTGTGGCTGCCGGCGGCAAGCGGTACGATAGGGAGCTTTTCAAGTGCCAGAGAGCCAGACTGCTGAGAGCCTCATGTCCCACGCCAATCTGCCCGTTGTGCCTGAATCGATCGAGCGTTCGAGGGAGAACGGTTTGAAGATCCGGTGGAGCGATCGCGCGGAGCGCCTCTACACCGCCGTCGAGCTGCGCGACGGGTGCCCCTGCGCGACCTGTCGTGAGAAGAAGCGCGCCAAGGAAAGCGAAGCACAGTCGGGCAAGCCGCGTTCGCTGCCCGTTTTGACCGCTGCCGAACTGCAGCCGCTATCGATCCTTCGCATGGTTCCGCTGGGCAACTACGCGTACAACATCGCCTTCTCTGACGGACACGATTCGGGGATCTATACGTTTGAGCTGCTGCGGAGTCTCGGACGCGAAGTTGCGCAGTAGCGGCGTGGAGGGCGCTACAAAGGTGTGGCACGGGCTATGCCAGTGGCTCTTCTGTCGAAGTTTATCGCGTTCAGCGCCTAAAAAGCCGCGGGGGGCAAATTGGTTTCGCACTGGAACGCTTTACCGGGCCGTCCGACGCTGCAACTTCGAAGCGGAAGACACTGGCATAGCCAGTGCCACACGGACTTCGGCCAGCATCAACTTGAATGGAGCAAGAGAACCTGTCGTGACTACGAAACCAGATCCCGTGACGCGGCCGTTGGTCGGCTGGCGCGAGTGGGTGGCGCTGCCTGACCTGGGCGTGGCGCACATCAAAGCCAAAGTCGACACCGGAGCTCGTTCGAGCTGCTTGCACGCCTTCGATGTGCGAGTCGTCGTCGAGAACGGCGAGGAGTGGGTGCACTTCATCGTGCATCCGCTGCAGGGCGAGATCGAACCGGCCGTGCCGGTCAAAGCGCGATTGCTCGAGTACCGCGTGGTGCGATCGTCCTCAGGGCATGCCGAGAGTCGCCCGGTGATTGAAACGACCGCC
>JBQCEI010000928.1:0-4063 GCA_051960375.1 Aureliella sp.
CCGTGCAGAGAAATGTCGAACGTATGGCTGCCCGGACGCTTGAACCACGTGGCCAAGCCGCCGAGTTTGTAATGCTGTTCCAGCAGCAGCACGCGGTGTCCGGCTCGCCCCAGTACGTTCGCGACGGTCATGCCCGCCAAGCCGCTGCCGATGACGACGACATCGTATTCGTCCTGACAACCTTGCAAAAAATCTCTCGGCATTCCAACGTCGCTCGCAGTGCGGTAGGGGAAGGACTGGGGCGATGCCCCTTATCCCTCGCAGTGTACGCAAGAGCGGTAAAAACGCCTAGGTAGGCAGCTTACGACTTCGACCGGGCCGTGCTTTGCCAGAGCTTTTTCACCGCGGAGACGCGGAGAGCGCGGAGCAAGTGAGCGTCCCTTTTTTGACGCTGGCAATCGGTTAGGATCATACGCACCGGCGGGGCGGCGGCCGCTGGTACAGAGGTCGTTCGATTCGCGAGCATTTCCAAATTCGAGCAGCAGATGATACCCAGCTACGAGAAACTCGGCTCGTTCTACCTCGGCAAGAAGTACGATCTGGCAAACCGCCGTTTGCTCGACGAGCTGGTTTGCTACGACGCCAAGGATTTGACCACGCATGCGATGTGCGTCGGCATGACCGGCAGCGGCAAGACGGGCCTTTGCCTGACGCTGCTCGAGGAAGCGGCCATCGACGGCATACCGGCCATCGCCATCGATCCGAAAGGCGACTTGGGCAACCTGCTGTTGACGTTTCCCGAGTTGGCGCCGAGCGATTTTCGGCCGTGGCTGGATGAAGCCGAAGCTCAGCGGCAAGGGATCTCGCTGGACGCTCTGGCGGAGAAGACCGCGACCAAGTGGCGCGAGGGGCTCGCCCAGTGGGACCAACAGCCCGAGCGGATCGCTCGCTTGCGGCAAGCGGTCGACATGACGATCTATACCCCGGGCAGCAACGCTGGCGTGCCGATGACGGTGCTGCGCAGCTTCGGCGCTCCACCGCAGGAGGTCGTACAGGATGCGGACTTGTTCCGCGAGCGCGTCGCGGGCGCCGCTTCGGGCCTGCTGACGCTGCTGGGGATCGAGGCGGATCCATTGACTAGCCGCGAGCACATTCTGCTGTCGACCATCTTCAGCGACGCTTGGAGCAAAGGACGGGATCTTGACCTGCCGCTGCTGATCCGCCTGATTCAGAATCCACCGCTGGACAAAATCGGCGTTTTCGAGCTGGACAGTTTTCTGCCGGCGGCCGAACGAATGAAGCTGGCGATGAGCCTGAACAATCTGCTCGCTTCCCCTGCCTTTGCCGGCTGGCTCGAAGGCCAACCGCTCGACATCCAGCGATTGCTTTACACACCGGAGGGCAAACCGCGGCTGTCGATCATCTCGATCGCTCACTTAAGCGATGCCGAGCGGATGTTTTTCGTGACCGTGTTTCTCGATGAACTGCTTGCGTGGGTCAGGACTCAGCCAGGTACGAGCAGCCTGCGGGCGCTCTTTTACATGGACGAGATCTACGGCTATTTTCCGCCGACAGCCAAGCCACCGAGCAAGCCGCCGATGATGTTGTTGCTCAAGCAAGCCCGCGCTTATGGCCTGGGGATCGTACTCGCCACGCAGAATCCGGTCGATCTGGACTACAAAGGCTTAGCCAACATCGGCACCTGGTTCTTGGGGCGGCTGCAGACCGAGCGCGATAAAGCTCGCGTGCTCGAGGGGCTCGAAGGAGCGGCTGTGCAGCTGGGCAGCCAATTCGATCGCAATGCGATGGAGCAGGTCTTGGCCGCGCTCGGCAACCGCGTCTTCCTGATGAACAACGTGCACGAAGATGCGCCGACGGTGTTTCAGTCGCGTTGGGCCATGTCGTTTTTGCGCGGGCCGCTCAGCCGCACCGACATCCAGCGATTGTTGGACCCCGTCCGCTCGAAGCAAGTGCCCGTCTCCGAGCCGGGTGCCAGCGGCCCGAGCACCGGCGTGCCCGGGGCGGTTGCCGCTAGTTCTGCCCCAGCTGCACAGACGCCCGCGCCGGCCACCAAAGCGAGCACGCTGTCTGCAACTCCGGCACTGTCCGTCCGGCCGCATCTGGCAGCGGAAATTCCCGAGCGCTTCTGCCGCGCGACGCTCGAGGTGCCTGCCGGTGCACGCTTGGCGTATCGCCCAGCGCTGCTCGGGGCGGTCGCGTGTCACTTCGTCCGCGCATCGGCCGCGTTGGATCAGTGGACCGACGGATCTTGGTTGGCTTTGCCAGGCGAACTGTCCGGAGAGCTGGCCGGTGGCGAAGAACCTTGGGATGAAAACCCTTGGGGCGAGGCGCTGCGATTGACCGACAGCGAACTGGAGCTTGCGAGCGAGCCCGAGCCGAGCTTTCAGTTCGCCCCCCTGCCTGACCCGTTGTCGGTCGCCAAGAACTACACGCGTTGGCAGAAACAGCTCAAGGATCATGTCTATCGGCACGAGCGCATGCGGCTGTTCGTTTGTCCCGAACTAAAAGCGGTCAGTCAGCCGGGGCAAGACGAGTTGGCAGCCCGTCTGGCTCTCGAACAGAAGCTCCGCGAGGCCCGCGATGCGCAGAAGGAGAAGCTACAAGCTAAGTATGCCGACAAGGTGCAAGCGCTCGAAGGCAAGATCGCCCTGGCACAGCAACGCGTCGATCGCGAAGGGGCTCAGTTCTACAAGAGCGCTCTCGATATTGGTCAGACGGTGCTCGGGATGCTGATCGGCAATAAACGCTCGCGAGCCTCATCGACCGTCCGCGGCCTTGGGCGAGCCGCTGTGCAGCGAAGCCAATCGCAAAGCGCCCAAGAGCTGCTGCAAAGCTTGCAGCAAGAGCGGACGGAGCTGATTCACCAGGCGGAAGCCGACATCGAGGCGATCGGCAACCGGTTCGACATACATGCCATCACGCTGGAGCCACTGGACATCTCTTGCCGCAAAGCGGACCTCCGCATCGACTTGCTGGCTGTCGCTTGGATCCCTTGGGCCATCGACGAAGCCAGCGGCCGCGACATCCCGCTGATCGACTTGCTGGCCGCTCCGCGCTCTCCGCGTCCTCCGCGGTAAAAAAGAAGGGCAAGCGTCCGAGAACGCCTGCCCTTCAAAGCTGGGGGTCGACTAGCTTTCGAGCTGGTTACTTGCGTTTCCAGTAGCTGTCGACATCGACGGCCAGTTGGCTTACCAGGTCGTCAACCGGGTCGGCTTCGCCTTCGGCAACCGGCGCCCAGTCGAGTTCGGCGTCAATCGCAGCCCCTGCATCATCGGTGCTGCAGAAGTTCGCAGTGCTGTCGCTCGCAACGCTCTCGAAGACGTTGTCGGTTTGCGTTGCGGTTTCCTGGGCAGCCATCAGCCGGTTCGAAAGTACGATGGGCGCTACTTGGCCTTCGCCTTCGCCGGCGCCACCGACGTTCAAGCGATTGATGACTAGCAACGCATCCAGCGGGGAGATCGTGCCGTCGCCGTTGACGTCGACATAGTACTTCGGCGCTTGTTCGCCTTCGCCCAAGGCGGTCGCGCCACCCGAGTTGAGCGAGTTGATCACGATCAGGGCGTCCATCGGCGTCACCGTACCGTCGGCGTTGACGTCGAACTGGTTGGCGCTGTTCGTGTATGCCTCTCCGCCCGAGCCGCCCGAAGCGGACACGACGTTCGCCGAATCGAAGCCGTAGCGAATGTTATCGGCAGCGACTGCAGTCGGCGGTTCGAACAGCAGCGTGTCGTGCAGCGGCAGGATGTCGGCCGGATCGCCGATGAAGGAAACCGTGCCCGTCTTGTTGGCCGTGAAGGTGATCGTGAACAGCAACTGTTCGGTCGTGCCGAGCGGATTGCCGTTGTTATCTGCCTGCACCGCCCCCACTTCGTTGATCAAACCAGGCGTGCGGGTATCGCCGCTTTGAACAGGCGGCACGCGAGTGTAGTTCGGGCCGAAGGTGATCTGGAATCCGAGCGGGTTGGAGCTGTTGGCAACCGGGCTAACCGTGCTGGCGTTGTAAAGAACGTCTTCGAACGCAGCGAACACGCCTCGGTTGTTACCGAAGGGGTTGCGGAGGTCCTGTACGAAGCCTCGCAGTTGGAACTGCTGGCCCACGACC
>JBQCEI010000929.1:0-4724 GCA_051960375.1 Aureliella sp.
GTTGGTCATGGAACATATCGCCAAGCGATTCGGCGGCACGCCGGCGCTGCGCGATGTGTCGCTGGAGGCGTATGCTGGCGAGACTTTGGCGCTGATCGGCGAGAACGGCGCGGGCAAGAGCACGCTCATGAAAGTGCTCAGCGGCGCTCATGCGCCCGACTCCGGTTCGATGCGTCTGGCGGGTCAAACGTTCGAGCCGACCGGACCGCTCGAGGCCCGCCGCGCGGGCGTCGCGATGATCTATCAAGAGCTGAGCCTGGCGCGCGATCTGTCGGTCGAAGACAACGTCATGCTCGGCAATGAACAGCATCGCTTGGGCTTCGTGCGCACCGCCGAGCAGCGCGAGAAAGTTCGCCGCGCGCTGGCCCTGCTCGGACATGCCGAACTGAATCCCGAGCGGCGCGTCGGCACGCTGTCGATCGGTACGCAACAAGTGGTCGAGATCGCACGGGCCTTGGTATCCGATGCGCGGGTGATGATCTTCGACGAGCCAACCAGTTCGCTGTCGCGCCACGATGTCGAACATCTCTTCACGATCATCCATCGCCTGCAGCAGCAGGGCCTGGCGATCATCTACATCAGCCACTTCCTGGAAGAAGTCCGCGAAGTCGCTCGCCGCTACGCGGTCTTGCGCGATGGACAGACCGCCGGCAGCGGATGGTTGCAGGATACGACCGACGAGCAGATCGTGTCGCTGATGGTCGGCCGAAGCATCGAGAATCTGTTTCCCGAAGTGCCGCATGCGATCGGCGAGCCGGTGCTGGAAATCGATCATCTGTCCGGCCGCAAAGTGCCGAGCGATGTGAGCCTGAAGCTGCATCGCGGCGAGATTCTCGGGCTGTTCGGTTTGATCGGCTCGGGACGCACCGAGACGCTGCGCTGTTTGCTCGGGCTCGATGCGGTGCGCAGCGGCCGCGTTCGCATCGAAGAGCGAGAACCAGCGGCGCGGCCGCGGGCTCGCATGCGCGCCGGCTTGGGGCTGGTCTCCGAGGACCGCAAAAGGGAAGGGCTCGCGCAAGACCTGTCGATCGCCGATAACCTCACCTTGAGTTCTTTGAGTCGCTACAGCCGCCAAGGTTTATTGCGGCTCGGAGAGCGCCGCGCGGCGGTTGCCCAGTGGATGCAGCGCTTGTCGGTCAAAGCGAGTGGACCCGAGCAAGCGATCGGCCAGTTGTCAGGTGGCAACCAGCAGAAGGTCGCCATCGCGCGGGTGCTTCATCAGGACGCAGATATCTTGCTGCTGGATGAACCGACGCGCGGGATCGACGTCGGGACCAAAGCAGAGATTTATCGGCTGATGGGCGAGCTGGCGCGGGAAGGGAAGAGCATCATCTTCGTCAGCTCTTATCTGCCCGAATTGTTAGCCATTTGTGATACGATCGGAGTCATGTCGCGCGGCAGGCTGCGAGCGCTTCGCAAGGCCGCCGACTGGACGGAAAGCGAAGTGCTGTCGGTGGCGATCGCTTCGGACGATTACGTTACTGACAATTGACCAGGAAGAGGATCGAGAGTGAGCGTCGACGTTCTGCCGATGGAAACGAAAGAGCCCCCGATGATCCGGCGGTCGCACTGGCAAATCTGGCTCGAGCGACTGGGGCCGCTGTTGGCGCTGGTCGTCGTCACGCTCGGGTTTGCCGTGGCCGATCAGATCTGGGGTCAAGGCCGCTTTATCGAGATGCGCAATGCGCGCGTCTTGCTGGCCCTGACCGCGCCGGTCGCAGTGGCTGCACTGGGGATGACGCTAGTGATCATCACCGGCGGCATCGACCTTTCGGCCGGCACGGCCGCGATGCTGTGCGCAACGGTGCTCGCCCGCGCGCTGAACGCCGAGCTGCCGATGACGGTTTGCCTGTTGCTGGCCGTCGGCACGGGAGCCGCATGTGGCTTGCTGAACGGAGCATTGATCGGATTCATGCGCATCCAGCCCTTCATCGTCACGCTTGGGTCGATGATGGTCTTTCTGGGCATCGCCAAACATCTGGCCCACAGCTCGACAGTGTTCGTCAATCGCGATCGCGTCCCGGACTGGCTGGCCAGACTGACCTCGACGGCTGGCGCCGACTGGATCGGTTGGGTTCCGAACATCCCCAGCGGCGTGTGGGGCGCGCTCGTGATTTCGATCGCCGTGGCGATCATCTTGTCGCGGACCGTCTTTGGGCGACACTTGCAAGCAGTGGGATCGAATGAAGCGACCGCGAGACTGTGTGGCATCAACGTGCTGGGCACGAAGCTGGCCGTATACACTTTGGCCGGCGCCTTGATCGGCATCGCCGGCATCTATTCGTTCTCGCAGTTGCGAATGGCCAGTCCGACCGAAGGATTGGGCAAGGAGCTGCGGTACATCGCAGCGGTCGTCATCGGCGGCGGCAGTTTGAGCGGCGGTCGCGGCTCGGTACTCGGCACGCTGGCCGGTGCGATGATCATGGGAGTGATGTACAGCGGCTGCGCTCAATTGGGCGTCGGCAACGCCACGCAGGATATCATGATCGGCGTGATCATCATCGCCGCCGTGGCGATCGACCAGCTGCGCGGCCGGCGCGAATCGTAGAAAGAGTTTTGCTTTTGTGTGGCACGGGCTATGCCAGTGCTGTCTTTCTTCGAAGTATTAAGCCCCGCACAGAAGACAAGCGTTCCAGCGGCGCGAAAACCGACCGAAGAGTTCCATAGACTTAGCCATTGCATGTTAGAACAGTTCTTAATGAGTCACGTCTAAGACTTCGAAAGAAAGACACTGGCATAGCCAGTGCCACACGGCGCGGAGAGCGCGGAGAAACACATGCAAGCTAACGATCGACCATTGCGCTCGCTGGATGAGTGGGAAGATGATCTGCTGCGTCGGTATCCGGCGCCGAGTGGCGAGGCTGCGCAGCCTGCTTCGGCGGCTTCGTTTCGCAACTATGCGGCCGAAGCGCGGCCGAGCGTCAAAGAGTTTTATCGGCTGAACCATCAGTACCAGACGCTGGCTTTCGTCCAGCAGAAGCGCGAGCAGTATCTGTCGCTCGACAAGCGCCGCATGGGGATCTGGGAAGCGATGGAGTATCTCAACACGCTGGTCGACGACAGCGATCCCGATATCGAGCTGCCGCAGATCGAACACTTGCTGCAGACCGCCGAAGCGATTCGCGCCGCCGGCCGGCCGCGGTGGTATATCCTGGCGGGCTTGATCCACGACCTGGGCAAGATATTGTGTTTGTGGGGCGAACCGCAGTGGGCGGTCGTCGGCGATACGTTTCCCGTCGGTTGCCGCTACTCCGAACGCATCATCTTCTACGAGGCCTTCCGAGCCAACGAAGATTTTTCTAATGCGCTTTATCAAACCGAACTAGGAATCTACGGGGCCGGCTGCGGGCTGGACCAGGTGCTGATGTCGTGGGGGCACGACGAATATCTCTACCACGTCGTGAAGGACTACCTCCCCGAACCTGCGCTCTACATGATTCGCTATCATTCGTGCTACCCGATCCATCACGAGCACGCGTATGGTTACCTGATGAACGCCCACGACCGCGAGATGTTCGCCTGGGTCAACGACTTCAACCAGTACGACCTCTACACCAAGCGCGACGAACGCATGAACGTCCCCGCCCTCCGCCCGTTCTACGAAGAGCTGATCGCGGAATATTTTCCGAGCCAAATCGCCTGGTAACGCATTCATCTTCTCTGCGCTTCTCCGCGTCTCTCCGCGCCTCCGCGGTAAAAACTTTTCCCCCAACGCTAGCAATCGACTTTGCGGCTCAGGCAACTCTTGCCGATTGCCCAAAATATTCCAAAAAGACAAAAGTTCCGGTTGCGGCGTGCACGATAACTCTCACTGATACCCAGCCTAGACAAGCTGGAGAGAGAATGCGGCCGGCCTTTTTGGGTGGGGCGTACTCGGAAAAGGCCAAGAAACACCACAGTGTCCGCTACGGAAGGCGAACTACCCGTGATCAGACCAAACACAGTCCTTGCAACGCTCTTGATTCTGTTGGCCTCAAGCGCATGGCCGCTGGGTGCCCAAGAAGCGCCCAACCGCTCGCGCGTCGCCGGTCGCTCTAGCGGCTCGATGGCCCGCTCGGCCGTCGGCACCGCCGTGCGGAAGACGCAGCGGCCCGTTCAGGCCGGCCGCGTCCAACCCGCGCACTCCGCGCAGCCTCACGCCGGGCATGCTCACGCTGTGCAGCCGCGAGCCGCCCAGCGCAGCCGCGTCGTGCCGGCCAGCGGCGAAGTGGTCATGGACGGCGAAGTGATCCAAGGGCAACCGATCGAAGAACCATTTGTCGAAGGCGAGTATGTCGTCGATGGCGGCGGCGGCATGCCGATGGGCAGCTGCGATGGCAGTTGCGACGGCGGCTGTGCCAGCTGCGGCACCGGCGACTACTGCACGACCTGCAACACCCCGCGGCGCTTCTGCATCTGCTTGCCATCGCACGGCTGGGCGCATGCCGAGTACTTGCTGTGGTGGCAATCGGGGATGAATCTGCCGGCTTTGGCAACGACCAGTCCAGCCGGCACCGCCCGCGGTTCTGCCGGCGTGCTCCCTGGAGCGAGCGTGCTGTACGGCGGCGATAACTCGGCGCTCGATGGCTCGCTATCGGGTGGTCGCATTCGCTTCGGCAGCTGGTTCGACCGCATCCCTGGTCTGGGTATCGAAGGTGAGTACCTTGGTCTGGGTCAACAAACCGAAAGCTTTTTTCAGCAGTCGACCGGCTCGCCGATTCTGGCCCGTCCCTTCTTCAACATCG
>JBQCEI010000930.1:0-3192 GCA_051960375.1 Aureliella sp.
TGCCGGGGAACGCACTGTCTTGGAGGCTCCGCCTCCCCAGAACCTGCCGAAGAGGCCCGCGTCATGGCTGTCACCTGCGAAGCATTTCTCGGTGTGGCACTGGCTATGCCAGTGTCTTCCGGTTCGAAGTTTGAAGCGCCGCAGGCCCTGGTAAGCGTTCCAATGCCGATCCAACCTCCACAGAGAGTTTTTGCAACACAGTTCGCCATCGGACAGCGGCCAGGCTCATGAACGCCATAAACTTCGAAAAAAGAGCCACTGGCATAGCCAGTGCCACACGGAAAAGCCAAACGCGCAACGTCAAAACCTACGCGTCGGGTTACGTAGGAAGCGGCTTCCGCCGCGGTCTAGTGAGTCTGACCTTTTCGGCGGGTTCAGAGGAGGCGGAGCCTCCAGGACAGTGCGTTCCCAGGCGGAGCCTGGGAACGAGGGTTATGCGTCGGTGGGCTCGTCGCCACGCGGCTCGGTATCGCAGCTCTCCGGTGGCGTGGGCTGCGGCGCGCCGTGCAGCGCTTCGACGATCTTGTGATCATCGGCCGGCTCGACCAAACGCAGATCGATGATCACTCGGTCGTCTTCTACCCTAGTCCAGATCGTCGCGCCGAGCTTGCCGCCGCCGAGTTCGCGAGAGAAATCGTCGGCCGACTGATCGCGCGGCGCGACCGCGACGGCGTGGCTGGGCAAGCGGTAGCGATGCCACGGTGAGGGACCCAGGCGCGTGTCGCGGCTGATCGCTTCGGCGCTGGCGACGCGCGAAGTGTTGTTCAGCTGGATCGCCAGCCGGCGGGCTCGCTCTTTCAAGTTGTCGGGATTGGTCAGCAACATCTGTGCGACGCTTGAGCCGGTGCGAGCTTGATCGGCACCCGTACCGAGCGCGGCAGCCGCTCCAGCGAGTCCCGCGCCTTGCATCAGAATGCCGGCGTTTTGAGCTGCCGAGCGCATGGCTTCGATCAGGTCCTCTCGCCCGGCGACCAGCGCGCCGGCGGGACCGGCCAGCAATGCGTCCAGCGGCGCAATCACCAAGTCGGCCCCGCTGGCCAGCGCGTCGGCTAGCAGCGGAAAACCGAGCCGCTGGCTGAGCGCCCGATTCTGAGTGGCGTCGAACAGAAATTCGACCACGCGAGCTCGCTGCGCTTGGGCTGCTGCGATGGCCGCGGTGCGCTGCGCGCGAGCTTCTTCCTGCTCGAGACTGTTTGGGCTCACGAGCAACAGCGTCTTGTCGCTCGAGGTGAGGCAGGCGGCCCACTCTTCTTCGCTGGCTCCATTGACCGCGCCGATGTCGGTAACCACGTTCGTGCCGGCCGCGAGAATGCCCCGGATGTCGGTCGAACCGGGAATGCGGAGCACGTCGGTGCGAGCGATCACCAGTCCGCCGCGGAACGCGTCACAGCTCGCCAGCAGCGACAAACAAGCCGAAGGGCTGCAGACGAACATCGCCGCCGGAGCATTGCAGACTTGGGCAGCGACGCGAGCGGCGAATTGTTCCAGCTGCACTTGATCCTGGAAATTGACGGCGGCGGCTCCGAGCGCTTGGACGGCGACCGTGTCGGTCGGCAAGCTCGACCAGCGCGGGCTGAACAACTGACCCGTGGCATTGATCGCCGCCGGACTGGCTCGATTCTGCTCCATTACTTGTTCGACCACCGAGTCGAACCAGCCCTTGGCTTGCCGCCACGCTTCCTGGACCTGCCCGACCGGATTGGCGTCCTTCAAACCGACCTTTTGCAGAGTCTCTCGCACTGTTTGGGTGAGCGTCGGCTGACTGAGAAGGTCAAGCACTTTGGAAACCGCCGCCGGAGGCAGCAATTCTTCAAACCTGGTCGGAAACTTCACAATACGGTTCCTTTGTCGTGCAGTGCGGCTCTGGCGTTCGGTTTTTAGAGCGGAGGACGCGGAGATCGCGGAGATCGCGGAGATAACAACTTAGTTTACCACTTGCCGCCGCAAAGTAAGTGCCAACGATTCCGCCATCAACAGAACTTCAGCCGCCCGTTACAATGAGGGCTCATTTCAACTACGGCTATCGATGCTGTCGGTGGCGGCAGGAGTGGCTGCGCGTTTTAGCCGAATGCAGGAACCCGTTCACGATGTATGAAGCAAAAAATACGCAGCGAGCTGTGGTGCGTATTGGTTACGATGGCCGCGTTTACAAGGAGTTTCGGGGACCGAAGGCTGAGGAGCGATTCGAGAACGAACTGCGGGTCCTCAAGTACCTCGAGGCTCGCAAGTGCGCGTTCGTGCCGCGCGTGCTCGACGCCAACGCCGAGACGCTGACGCTGGTGACGACCAACTGCGGTGCCCGCGTCGAACACATGAGCGAGCAGCGGATGCACGAGATCTTCGCCGAGCTCGAATCGTACGGCGTGCGGCACGATGATCCGTTCCTGCGCAATATCACCTACCGCGCGGCCGACGGACGCTTCTGCGTGATTGATTTCGAATTCGCGGAAATTATCGGGCCGGAAGCCGATGATGTGCTCGCGCAATCTGCCGCGCCCGACTCGCAGACGCCGGTGCCGCAGCGAATTCATTGGTCGGGTATGACGCACGCTGGGCGATTCCGCCCGAACAACGAAGACACTTTCCTGGCCGTTCTGCTCGACCGCCGCGGCGTCCGCTATCTCGGCAAAAACGGCGAAGCCAACTTGAGCGAAGCCGATTTCATCTTCGCAGTCAGCGACGGTATGGGAGGCGAACGCTCGGGCGAGTTCGCCAGCAAGATCGCGATGGAGAAGATCACGACGCTGTTGCCGCAACAGTTCGGTCTGTCGGAAGATCGCTTGCTCGCCTATAGCGACTCGATCCTGCTGGAGCTGTTTACCGCCATCCATCGCGACATGACCAAGCTCGGGCGCTTCGACGAGAACTGTCGAAACATGGGGGCCACGTTGACGCTTGCCTGGTTCCGCCGCGGCCATGTGATCTTCGGCCACGTCGGTGACAGCCGGCTCTATCGCTTGCCAGCTCAGGGAGGGATCGAACAGATCACCGAAGATCACACGCACGTCGGCTGGCTGCAGCGCAAGGGAGAACTGAACGAGCGCCAAGCTCGCATGCATCCGCGCAAGAACGTCTTGGCCCAAGCGCTCGGTGCGGGCCATCAATTCCTGCGTCCTCACATCGGCTCGATGAAGTATCAACCCAACGACCGATTCGTACTGTGCAGCGACGGACTGAATGAAGGCTTGTGGG
>JBQCEI010000931.1:0-3650 GCA_051960375.1 Aureliella sp.
CAGCAGCTGCGCGTCGCCGGCATGGAGAGCGCCGCGGCGATGCGCTCGACGATGCAAACTCTGCGAGCGCCGGTCGTGTGGGCCTGCATCACCGATGCGGTCGGCTTTATCTCTTTGGCCGCCGCCGATGTTGGACCGGTGCGCGACTTCGGCATCATGATGGCCATCGGTTCGCTCGTCGTGCTTCTGGCCATCATGTTGCTCGTGCCGGGGCTCGCGCTGCTGGGGCCTTGGGACCGGGACCCGCGCGTGCCGCCGTTCGATTTTGTGATGCGTGTTGCCCTGCGCAAGTTGCTGTTCGAAGTGCTCGAACGGCGGCGATTGTTTTTGGTGCTGCTGGTGGTCATCGCTGCGGTCAGCATCTGGGGCAGCTTGAGGATGCACGTCGAGACCGATTTTACGAAGAACTTTCGCCGGTCGAGCGACATCGTTCAGGGCTACAAGCTCGTCGAAAGCGAGCTGGGAGGCGCGGGCGTTTGGGACATCATGCTTCCCGCTCCCCACGTGCTCACCGACGCGTACATGGCCGATGTCGGCAAGCTCGAGGATCGTCTGCGCGAGTTGCATGCCGGCTCGGAGGGCGGGCTGCGGCTGACCAAAGTGCTCAGCATGGCCGATGCCGATGCGGCCGCGCGCACGCAGCCGCTTCTGGCCGCATTGCCGCTGGCCGCGCGGATCGAAGGCATGCGCAGCGCGATGCCGGTCTTTACCCAAGCACTGCTGACTCAGCCCGATCCCGACGAGCCGACGCGTTGGCTGCGGATCATGCTTCGCAGCCGCGAACAGTCGACTGCGATCGAAAAGAGCCGGCTCATCAAACTGGTCAGCGATGAAGTGCGAGCCTTTACCAGTTCGAATGCATGGCGGGCGCACTTCGAAAAAGAGCCGCCGCCGGTGGCCGAAGTGACCGGTTACTACGTGCTGCTCGAGCGGCTAGTCGGCAGCATCCTCAGCGATCAGTGGAAATGTTTCGTGCTGGCGACCGTGGGGATCTTGCTGGTGATGCTCATCGCCATCCGGTCGCTGAAGCTCGCGCTGGCTGCGCTCGTCCCCAACGCGCTGCCGGTGTTCCTGGTGCTCGGGGCGATGGGCTGGCTGGGCATGACCGTGAACATGGGCGCGGCGATGATCGCTGCCGTATCGATGGGACTATCGATCGACAGCTCGATTCATTACCTGCTGCACATCCGCCGGCAGACCGACGCCGGTCGGCCGGTGGTCAAAGCCATGCGCTCCGCGCAGGAAAACGTCGGCATGGCTCTCGTCCTGGCCACCGCTGCGCTGATGGCCGGTTTCTTGAGCCTGTGCCTGAGCCAGTTCGTGCCGACGATCGTCTTCGGCGTGCTGGTCAGCCTGACGATGCTCGGCGGCCTGGTTGGGAACCTCATCGTGTTGCCGCTATTAATTGCACCACGGCGCAGTACATCAGCCGCAGGGCGGTAGCCCGCAAGCGATCGCGAAGCGATCACCTGCGATAGCCTCGGGCGCCAGCCCGAGGTGGCATGCGGCCTCAATGTTTTTGTGGTCGCGAAGCGACTACCTCTCGGCTCAGGTAGTCGCTTCGCGACCAGGACCAATAACCGGCCGGCGCGATAACTCGGGCTCGCGCCCGAGGCTATCGCAGGTGATCGCTTCGCGATCCGAACTCGATGTTGCTCCACGGAATCGGCCGCGGAGCTTTAGCCCGCTTGTCCGCCATTCCTTCAGCCTTTAGCCTGTAGCCTTTAGCCTTCCCCTGAAGCCTGTCGCCTGAAGCCTGAAGCCTGAAGCCTGCCATGTCCCGCCTCGTGATCCCCATCGTTGTCATCGTGGCTATCGCGGGGCTGTTGGCGTTTAGCCGCTGGGTGCCGCGCGAGGCGAAGATATCGGGCTTCATCGAAGCCGATGAGATTCGCGTCGGTTCGCGCGTCGGCGGCCGCGTGGCGGAAGTGTTGGTCGCCGAGGGGCAGCGCGTGTCACCTGGCCAAGTTCTCCTGCGTCTCGATCCGTACGACTTGTTGGATCGCCTGGCCCAAGCCAATGCGCAGTTAGCCGCTCAGCAAGCGGTGCTCGACAAGCTCAAGTCTGGCTTGCGTCCCGAAGAGGTCGCTCAGGCCAAGGCGCGCGTCGATCGGCTGAAGGCGACCGTTGCTAAGTTGGTCGCCGGCCCGCGGCCGGAGGAGATTGCGGCGGCTCGCTCGCGGCTGACGCTGGCCAAAGCGCAAATCGAACGCGCCAAGCGTTCTTACGATCGGTTGCAGACGCTGTATGCCAGCGACCCAGCGTCCATCTCGCGAGAAGAACTCGACCGAGCCGTCGAGGATTACAAGGTGGCTGAAGCAACGCAGCGAGTCCGCGAAGAAGAACTGCAGTTGCTCGAGCGCGGCACGCGCGAAGAGGAAAAGGATGAGGCCCGTGCGCAGCTCGACGAAGCCCAGCAGGCTTACGCGATGGCCGCCAAAGGTTATCGTCGCGAAGAGATCGAGGAAGCGGAAGCTGCGGTAGCCGCCGCCCGCGCGGCGGTCGAAGCGATCGAAGTCCAGCGCACCGAGCTCGAGATCCGCTCCGATGTCGATGGCGTCGTCGAAGCGCTCGAGCTGCGGCCGGGCGATCTTGTGCCGCCCAACGGCCCGGTGCTCTCGCTGCTCGACACCAGTCGCATGTGGGTCCGCGCCTATTTGCCCGAAAACCGCCTCGACGTGCAGCTGGGCGATCGCTTCGCAGTGACGGTCGACAGCTATCCCAAGCGCACCTTCACCGGCGAAGTGACTTACATTTCCAATCAAGCTGAGTTCACGCCGCGCAACGTGCAGACTCCCGAAGAGCGCTCGAAGCAAGTCTTTCGCGTCAAGGTCGAGCTGGCTGGCGTACAGAACGAACTGCGGGCCGGCATGGCGGCCGACGTGTGGCTCGACCGGAAGATGCCAGCTGGGAAGGCTTCCGACCAGAAGGCGTCCAAGCAGAAACCGTCGAGCCCAAAAGCGTCTGATGATAAAGCTGCGAATCAGGCAACATCGCCCGTTGCGCCGCCCGACGGCTCCCCCTTGAAAAAGTAGCCGGCATGAGCGCGGTCATTGAGACGGTCGATCTCTCACGACGCTTCGGCGACTTCACCGCCGTGGACCGGGTCTCGTTCACCGTCGAGCGTTCGGCCATCTTCGGACTGCTCGGCCCCAACGGCAGCGGCAAGTCGACGATCATCCGCATGCTCTGCGGAGTGATGCCGCCATCGTCCGGTTCGGCTCAAGTTCTGGGCTTCGATGTGGCCCGCGATCCCGAGGAAATCAAACGCCGCATCGGCTACATGTCGCAGAAGTTCAGCTTGTACAACGATCTCTCGGTGGTCGAAAACCTGGACTTCTATGGCCGCATCTATGGGCTCGGCGCCAAACGGCTCGAACAGCGCAAGAGCGAACTGCTCGAACTGACGCGCATCGGACCATACGTCGACAAGCTGGCCGGCAACCTCTCAGGCGGCTGGAAACAGCGGCTCGCGCTGGCATGTTCGCTAATCCATGAACCCGAAGTGCTGTTTTTGGACGAGCCGACCGCCGGAATCGATCCGGTCGCCCGCCGCCAGCTCTGGGATTTGCTTTACGAGCTGTCGGCCACCGGCGTCACGATGCTCGTCACCACGCATTACATGGACGAAGCCGAGCGGTGCACCGATG
>JBQCEI010000932.1:0-5560 GCA_051960375.1 Aureliella sp.
AGCGTGGCCGTGAGCGAAATCGCTTCCGAGTTCTTCGAACGCTTCGACGACAAACGCATCGTGCTGGTCGGAGCCGGCGAAATGGGCAGCGAAACGCTCCGCTATCTGGTCGACGCCGGCGCCAAACACATGACGATCGTCAACCGCAACCTCGAGCGCGGCAGCGAGCTGGCCGCTACGTTCAGCGCCCGCGTCGCTCCCTGGCCGGAGCTCGAGCTGCAACTGGCGACGGCCGACTTGATCGTGTCCACGACCAGCGCCACCGAGCCGATCGTGACGCTCGAGACGTTTCGAGGCATTTGGCAAAAGCGCTCGCAGCGGCCGCTGCTGATCCTCGACCTGGCTGTGCCTCGCGATTTCGATCCAGCCATCGGCGAACTCTCAGAGGTCTATCTCTACAGCGTCGACGACTTGCAGCAAGTCTGCGATCGCAATATCGAGCTCCGCCGCGCGGAATGGCCGCGAGCGGAAAAGATCATCGACGAAGAGACCAAGAAGTTCTTAAGCGAGATGGTCCACCGCGGCACCGGGCCGACGATCCAGCGCTTGCGCGAACAGGCCGACAAGACCAAGCAGGATGAACTGACGCGCTTGTTGACCCGATTGCAGGCCCACGGCATGGACGACTACACCGAGCGCGAAGTCCGGCAATCGTTCGAACGCCTGGTCAACAAACTTCTGCACCCGCCGCTGCAATCGCTCCGCGAACAAGCCGACCAGCCCCACCACGCCACCCTGCTCGACTCCCTCCGGCGACTATTCAATCTCGATTCTTAAGAAGAGGTTTTCTCCTCTTGTGTGGCACTGGCTATGCCAGTGTCTTCCGATTCGAAGTTTTAAGCGCAACCAGCCATAGCGTTTGCTAACGCCTATCGAGCCACCTTAATGCTTTTGCCGCGTGCCGCTGCCTTGGAACGAACAAGGTTGAGGTGAGCTGTAAACTTCGAAGCGAAGAACACTGGCAGAGCCAGTGCCACACAAACGCTCTTCAGTCATAAAGCAACACACCGGCTCGCCGCTTGCGAAAGGCACCGAGCTGGCGATCGATGCGCCGCTTCAAATCTTCGTAGCTCGCCCCATCGCGAATCGCCGCGGCGATCTCTTTATTAACGAGCAGCACATCCAGCCGCTCGGTCTCCCAAGCATCGCCATGCAGTTTGCGCAGGCCCGCCGCAACCGTTAGTCCCAATCGCAGCGCATCGAACGCGTCGACGTCGGTGATGACAAACTGAACCCCAGAGCATTCGGCGCCGGCATGCTTGCTCGAATCGGGCGTCAGTTTGCGCGGGATGCAGCTGGCGCCGGGGACGCCTTGCGAGTTGATCCACTGGGCGAGCCGCTGGCCATCCATCCACGGGGCTCCGATCCACTGAAACGGTCGATCGGTGCCGCGGCCGACCGAGAGATTGGTCATCTCGAGTAGCCCGATACCCGGATAGAGCATGGCCGCTTCGAGCGTCCGCATGTTGGGCGACGGGTTGATCCACCACAGGGCGGTCTCATCAAATCGCTGGCGATGGTTCCAATTGCGCACTGGTACGACGCTCAATCGCGCTTTCTCAAGCCCCTCGCGCTGGAAGAGCAGCGCCAGTTCGCCCACGGTCATGCCGTGCTGGACCGGCAACGCGTGACAGGCCACAAAGCTTTCGCGATCGGCGTCGCGCATCGGACCGGCCACTCGGTCGCCGATCGGGTTGGGACGATCGAGGACGAGCAACTCTTTATCGTGCTCGGCACAGGCCGCCAGGCAATTCTTCAGCGTAGCGATGTAGGTGTAGAACCTCGCGCCGATGTCTTGAATGTCGTAGACCAGCACGTCGACTTTCGCAAGCTGCTCGGCGGTGGGCCGCCGCTGGTCGCCGTACAGACTATAGATCGGCAGGTCGAGGCGAGCGTCGCGGGAGTCGCTGATCTTGCTGACGTCGAGCTTGCCTTCGATGCCGTGCTCGGGGCTGAACAGCGCAACGAGCTGCACATCCGGCGCAGCGGCCAGCAGCGAGAGCGTCGTGCGTCCCTGGCGATCGATGCCGGTTTGATTGGTGACCAAACCGACGCGCTTGCCCTTCAGATCGCGAAAGCCGCGTGTGGCCAGTACGTCGATGCCGCAGAGCACCGGCTGCGCAGCGATCCGCGGCGAATCGTCGTCGGCCGCTTGCGACTGTCCCGAAGCACCGGCTTGCGAAGGCGCTTCATCAGCGCGAGCTGCTTGAGGTGGAGCGCTCGCGTCTTGGGTGGCTGCTTTGTCGGTGGCGCCTATGGCCAGCGTGGCGATCGCGCCGGCCAGCTTGTTGACGTTCCCCTTGCCGTCGGGATGCAGGCGGCTGCTCAGAAAAACGAAGAACAGATTCTTGTCTGGATCGATCCACAGCACCGTGCCGGTGAAGCCGCCGTGCCCGAATGCGCTCGGCGAAAGGCGCTGGCCGCCGTTGTAGCTGTAAGGGCTGTGGTGGTCCCAGCCGCGAGTGCGCGAGACCGGGCCGAAGTCTTTGCGGTCCTCGATCGTGTACGGCCGAGTCATGTGCCACAGATTCTCACTGCGCAAGAAAATGCGGCCATCATCGAGCCGGCCGCCTGCCAACATCGCTCGGCCATAACGCCCGAGATCGTCGAGCGTCGAGAACAAACCGGCGTGGCCCGCGACCCCACCCAACAGCGCAGCTCGAGGATCATGCACCTCGCCGCGCAGCATCTGGCCATCGCGCGGCTCGGTCGGCGCGATGCGAGCAAGAAGCTCTTGGCGCGGAACGTAGCCCGAATCGACCATCTCCAGCGGCGCGAAGATCCGCTGCTGCGAAAACTCTTTGAGCGACATGCCGCTGACCGTCTCGACGATTTTGCCCAGAGCAGAAAACCCACGTCGCTGTACGCGAATTTTTCTCCCGGCGTCGATCCGACGTCGACCTGCATCAACTGCTGCCAGGCGTGCTCGGGGCCGGACTTGTAGTCCGACAGCGCGTTGTCGGGGATCAGCCCCGCAGTATGAGTCAGCAAGTGCCACACGCGCACTTCATCGCGCCCCTGGCCGGTGAACTCAGGCAGGTAATCGCAGACGCGGGCGTTCAAGTCCAGGCGGCCATCCTGGACCAACAACATGATGCTGGTCGCCGTGGCTACCGGTTTGGTGATCGAAGCCATATCGAAAACGGTGTCGAGCGTCATGGCCTCAGCGGGCTCACACGAGCGCTGGCCGTAACACTTGCGCAAAACCCACTCGCCATCGCGCCACAGACCGACCACCGCTCCGGGCAGATCCCCGGCGTCGATCGCCGATTCGATTTGCCGGTCGATGTGCCCGCGCCAGTCCGTCTGCTTGCCGGCATCTGCGCCATCGGCAGCGATCGAATTGGAAACCAAGGAAGTCCAAGCGCCAATCGCCAGGGCTATCCACCAAACACACAATCGCATGAGCGAAACCTTTTTGAACAGTTTTGAGTCGCAAAGCGACGGAATGAAGTTTCCATCACCGGCTTCAGTCCCAGGCAGGCCTCATGTCGTCGCTTTGCGACTAGCGGTTTTTCGATGGTACAGAAACCTGGGACTTGCGTCCCAGGCTAATGCATGCCGTCGCTTCGCGACTAAAGCCAAAACTTGCCAGCTTGACGCGGCAGAGTTTGCTGCCTGGGTAAAGCGTAAGCCGGTGGATGTTTTCTTTCAACCAAATGCCGGGCCGGTCCGATAACCATCGGAGCAAGCCCACTCCATAAACATTCGTGTCAGGCAGCGGCTTTGGCCGGGCTGGTCTCTCTTCATCAACGAGACCAGCCGGCGTGTGTGGGCAACTTCGACTGGAGAGTCGAAACCGCGCATGCGGCCAGCGCCGAGGGTTGGAGTGATGGATGCGGAAATAGAGTTAGGCCAGGATATCGGCCTGACTGGGTGCGTGCAGGGACGACGCTCAAAGAAAGCAATTTCGAGAAGCGCAGGTTAGAAAATGATGTCCCTGGAATGGTTGCATGCCACGCTCGGCGCGGTCTTCGTCGGCGTTTGGATTCTCGTCGGCCAAATTGTCGCCACCGACAAGTCTTAGCCGCCCCGCACTCTCTTCTACTCTGCGCTCTCCGCGCCTCCGCGGTAAAACCGTTTTTTACCGCGGAGACGCGGAGAGCGCGGAGGGACGCAGAGAAGAAAAAACCGGCCGCCGGATCAACTCTGTCCGACGGCCGGTGGGCGTGCTCTCAAGGTTCGAAACGGATCTGGCGGTTAGAACACGAAGATCATGTCGGTGCCAAAGACGGCCTGGCTGGGCATCGGCTGGCCAGTGTGCGGGCTGATCTCGTTGACCCCGACCGGTCCACCGACGCCGTTCTTATCCCAAATCCAACGCACTTCCGGACGAACGATCAGGTTGGCGTTGGGTTTGTAGTTCAGGCCGACCGTCTGATTGTACAGGTCAGCGTTATGCACTTGCTGCGTCGTGTAGTTGAACCACTCCGAGCGGCTACCGATTGCCCACTTGTCGTTGATGTTGTAGATCAAATAGTGGATCGAACCGAACGTGTTGCGCTGGACGGCGCCAGCGGCGTTGTCGGTCTGCAGGTAATCCATCTGGCTGATGTAGGTCAGCTTGTCGGTGAGCTTGGTATTCAGGATACCGCTGTGGATCTGACCGCGCTCGCCGTTGTTCGGGCTGGCGGCATCATCATTGAAGCGGCCCAGGGCGCTGGTGTAGACCACGTAAGTGCGATCGGTCAAGTTGCGCTTGATACCGCTCAGGTAAGCATCGCCGTTATCTTGAAAGCCGCTGTCCCAGCCCATGACGTAGCCGTTCCACACGGTGGTGTCTTCGTCGAGGGCATAGGTCGACAGCACACCGGTATGGGTGAACGGTTCGGCGTTGTAAAACGTGAACTGGCGGCTGTAGAAGAAGTTACCGGTCGCCTGCACGACTTCGTTACCGATGATCGTGAAGAAGCGGCCAGCCTTGACCGACAGCTTGCCGTAGGCGACTTCGCCATACAACTGAGGCATCGCGTGGCCGTAAGCGCCGCCGTTATCCCACGAGTTGTCGAAGCTGTTGTTGGCCATGCCGAACGATTGCGTATCCGGGCCGTCGGTACCGTAGACGTAATCGACGCGTCCACCAAAGCCCAGGCCATTGCTGCCGTCAGCGATGCGTTCGGCATAGAGCCATTGCTGTTGCAGCTGGACGTGGTCGGCGTAGTTGTTGAAGTTCGCCGGGGCACCGCCCGCGCCGAACAATCCCGCGCCGGCATTGTTAGCGGTGTGGTAGGCCACTTCCGACCAGCCGCCGACGTTGAAGCCCATCACCGGTCGCTGGAAGAGCTTCCACTGTTGATTGCCCGAGCCACCTAGTCCGTCGCACAAATCATCGCACGACAGCTGGCCGCAACCGATGTCGCAGCTGTTCGAGCACGCATTCGGGGCCAGGTAGCTGAGCGATTTATCGGCGCCCGTCGCTGGTGCGGCTGGAGCATTCGGAGCCGCAGCCGGGGCGAGTTGCTGGGCCTGGCCTTGGACGATCGGAGCCGGAGCTCCTTCCTGGGCCGCATCGGCGCCAGCTGGAGAAGGCGCATCGCTGGGCGACTGCGCGTAGTAGTTC
>JBQCEI010000933.1:0-4536 GCA_051960375.1 Aureliella sp.
CGGTTACGGTCAGCGTGCCGCTGGTCGACAGACCCGTGTTGCCTTCGGTCAGGCTGGCTGCATCACTGTCACTGCTGCCGACGGTGATGTCCGGCCCGTCATTGGTGCCGGTGATCGTCACCACGACATCTTCGCTATCGGAGTACTGACCGTCGCTGACGGTGAAGGTGTAGGTTAGCACCAGTTGCTGGCCGTTGCTAAGGTAGTCAAAAGCTTCGGTGCCGCTGTCGAATATCCAGTTCAATGTGCCGCCTGTGGCGCTATAGGTCATGAAGCCATTGAGGGTGGAATTGGTCGGCCGGCCGCTGATGTCACCGGTGCCGCTTACGCTGAGCGACTTGGTAATCAATACCGAACTGTCAGGATCGTGGAAGCTGAGCGTTCCGGCCTTGGTGAAGCCGCTATCGGTTTCGGTGTGGGTTTCGTTCGTGCCACCAGTAATCGTTGGCGGATTGTTGACTGTCGTGAAGCTGGAAGTGGTCGAGGAGCTCAGGCTCGCTTCGGCACCATCGTTGAAGACGAAAGCGAAGGTGCGGATGGCGCTGGATGGGTTCTGGCTGACGTTAGCAAACTTGACGGCGCGGAGGGCGGCTTGGAAATCGGCGAGGGTGGCGGAGGAGTTCAAGGCGCTGATGGTCAGCGCCTGAGTGCCGTTGCCCGTAACGCTCAAGTTGGCCCACGGGGTCAAGTCGATCGACAGGGCGTCGGAAGCGTCTCCACCACTGACGGTGACGGTGGCCGCGTAATTGGCCGTGTTCTCAAGCGAACTGTCGCTGTCGCTGAGCACCAAGTTCGGCGCGATGGCCGTGGCGGCATGCTGCTCGGTGTACGAGCTGAGCGTGCCGGCGCCGAGCGTCACGGTCGGCTGGACGTTGACGAACAGGCTGGCCTTGGTGGCAGTGTAGCTGACCCAGGCTTTGTCACTGCTGCCAAGCGTGTAGGGCGTCTTGGCCAAGTAATTGGCAAACGTACCGGTCCGCGATGAACCTTCCACCAGGACCAACTCGATGCCATCGGCGAACGTGCCGGTAGCAGTGAAGTTCAACGTCACGCCGAGCCCGGTGGTTAGGAGTGTGACCGCGCCTGCGGACGATAGCTTGTCAGCGCTCGAGCTGTTTGCGGAGGCGACCAGCGTCGAGCCAGCGTTGAAAGTGGCTGAGCCGACGCTGAGGGTGCCGATGCTGGTACCGCCGGGGCTGACCGAAGTGCCGGTGTTGGCGGTCAGGCTGCCGGCGATTGAGCCCGTGCCGCTGAGCGAGCTTGTGCCGTTGAGCGTCACGCTCGCGGTGGCCAGGCTGCCGTTGACCACCAGGCCGCCAGCATCGACGACCGTCGCGCCGGTGTAGCCGCTGGCGCCGCTGAGCGTCAGCACGCCGCTGCCGCTCTTGGTCAGCGTGCCGCCGGTGCCGTTGATTGCGCCGGAGAAGGTGGTCGAGTCCGAACCGTTTACGGTCAGTGCGCCCGAGCCCAGTTGCACGGTTCCACTTCCGGCCAAGGAACTGACCGTCTGCGCAAAGCCATTTTGGTTGAACGTGGCGTCGACCGTCAGCGACGTAGCCGTCGGCAGCGCGTTGGCGATGCCGGCCGTCAGCGTGCCTGCGGTGATGGTCGTCGAGCCACTGTAGGTGGAGGCCGCATTGAGCGTCACCGTGCCGCTGGTGCTCTTGGTCAAGCTGCCGTTACCGGCTAGGACCGCGCTCACCGTGCCGGCTTCGAGATTAATTGGGCCGTTGACTGTTAGCGTGCCGCTGCCGGAGATGGTGCCCCCGTTCTTCAGAGTCAAACCGGCGACGGTATTGTTCGCATTGACATTGAGTGTGCCGCCGTCGACGGTGACAGTTGCGCTGCTGGGCAATGCACCGGCCGCACTCACGTTCAGCATCGCGCCGCTGTTCACGGTTATCGAGTTGCTGGTTAGCGTATTGGCCGCATTGAGATTCAGCGTTGCGCCGCTGCTCACTGTCGTGGCGCCGGTAAAGGTGTTCATCAGCGACAGCGTGGTGGTGCCCCCGCTGATCTTGAACGCACCGGTACCTGTGATCGCAGCCGACTGGGTAATTGTCGTTCCGGCTGTCAGGTCGAGCAGCGTAGCGACGTCCGCCCCTGCCAGCACGAACGAATTGGTATCCCGCAGCGTGACGGTGTTGCCCTTCGTAATCTTGACGCTACTGAAGTTGTTGTTGGGGTTTGCCAGGCTAATGTCACCGGACGGCGCGTTGAAGGTTGCGAGGCCCCCCGAGACGATTTGGCCGTTGGTGCCAGCGGTAATCGAGCCGGACACGCTCGTGATGGACAGGCTTCCCAAACCGCTCGAGATCGGCTGCGTGACCTGAACACTGTTTTGAGCGCTAATGGTGGCGCTGCCTGATCCGCTAACTGTGATCGCATCGAGCGTGATAGCGCTAGTATCGGTCAGTTGGATGCTGCCGCTGGCCGTTATGGCCACTGCACCCTGGAAATCGTTCGCAGAGTTGTTCAGCGTGATGTTCTTGCCGGTGAACAAGGAAGTCCCCTGGACCGTCAGTTTCGCACTCTGGATGACCACCTCGGCATCGATGTCGAGGTTGCCGGTAACGCCCGTGTCGCCGAGGATGTCGACAATGTCATCCGTTCCCGTATTACCCTGGATGCTTAAATCCCCATTGAGTGTCAACCCGTTGAGGTTCAGCGTATCGGCGCCGCTATTCATATCGACCGTCAGCGAACCGCCGGCGGCCGGTTTGGCGATCGTTGTCGTCGGTAGGACGTCGAGGCTGCTGAACGTGAGGTTGCTGCCCGACTCAGCCAGCGTGACGGTCTTGGGCGAGGTTGTCGGCAGGTTTACCGTGACACTTGTGGCGGCTGTGGCCGGTGCGTAGCTGAAGGAATCAACGCCTTCGAACTGAATGGTCTTGCTGATGCTCACCAGCGAGACGCTGCCGGAGTAGCCATTCGCGTCGGGACCAGCGTGATTGATGATCACATTGGAACTTGGAACACTGATCGCCAACGCATCGGAGCCGGCGTTGCCTTTGAACTTGACCGGGGCACCCGCCGCAACGTTGCTGAGAGAGTTAATCGTCAGCGAATCGTCGCCTGCGCCGCCGTTAATGGTGACGCTGGTAGCAGACGCGACGTTGAAGGTGGTGGTTTCGAAAGTCGAACCGGACAGTGTTAAGCTATTTCCGCCGCTGTTGGCGAGCGCGGCATCAGGGTTGCCCCCGGCGGGCAGCGTAATACTGATGGCATTCATCGCCGAGGTCACGACGAGAGGCTCGAGTCCCGTGAAGTTGATCGTGCCGCCGCCGAGCTTGACCGAGCCTGAAAAATCAGCCGCGCCGCCCGGCGTGCTGTAGGCGAAATTGCCCGTAGCGAAGCTGCCGCCTTGGATCGTCAGCTTGTCATCATCGCCCGTGCTCTCGCCCCCGTTGATCGTGATGCCGCCAGCTGGGATCGTCAGGCCGCTTCCGAGATTAAGAGTAAAGTTATCGCTGCCTGCTCCGCCGTTGAGCGCAATGGCTGAAACAGAGTTCACGGGGCGCGAGTCGATGACGGTGCTGCCGCTGAGCGTCTGGATGTTGCCTCCGCTTAATTGCAACGTCAGATCGTTGTCTCCGCTAGTCGATACGTAGTCGGTCGGGGTGTAAACGCCGTCGACGACAATCGCGACGTCATTGCCGTCGCCACCCTGGTAAGTGATGCGCGCCGTTTTGCCCGAGCCCAGGAAGTTGTCGCTAACTTGTGCGCCTTCCGGGAGACCATCAAAGGTCGAGGTCAACGCGCTAGCCGACGTATTGCTGACGATCACGAAGCGATCGCCGGCGTTTACTGTGGGGGTACCTGACAGCGTCAATGTCGCACCGCCCAAATTAATACTGCTTGATGTGATACGATCGTGCGCGGCGGCCGAGCTGACCGCGATCAGCAGTTCCGACGTGCTCGACAGAGTCAGCGAACCTGCGGACGCGTTCAAACCGGTCGGATCGAGCTTGCCACCGGCGCTGACTGTCACGTTGGCGGCCAAGGCGCCGGCAATGCTCAGTGTCGCACCAGAACTGACCGAAACGGATTCGAGGTCCGCGTTTGTCGCTGCCTGTACTGGGACGGGGATCGAATCCGCGACGCTCAAAGCGTCGCTCAACGCGCCGAGTTGGAAAACAATGCCTGTCAAGCTACCGACGGGAGTATCGACCTTAACCGACTTCAGCGTTAGTGGTGTTGTCCCCACGCCAGCATTAATTTGAGCAGCGGTGTTTTCAGTAAATACGAGGTAACCGTCCTCCAGAGTCACCGTAAGATCTGCAGCAGTGTCGCCATCGGAATCCACCACAGTCACGACGCCGGCACTGACGCTAATTCGCGCCGAGTCGTCAATGCCAGTGAAGTTGATGTTGGCTGGTGCAGGAGTGCTTGTGTCGGTGCCGTCGCTCACCGACACCTTGTAGCTCGGCGCCGAATCTGAGCCATCATGCACGAATTGAATGACGCCGCTGGCTACCTCTGCAGCAGTAAAGCTCGTGATCGGAGTTCCAGCAGCCGTCGTAAGCTCAAAGTGCC
>JBQCEI010000934.1:0-3148 GCA_051960375.1 Aureliella sp.
GATCCTGCTCGACATGAACAACCGACCCGCAGCGATCGCAGAACTGGCCAACCTGACCAGCGATCAACTGGCCGACGTCGTCGTCGACGCCACCGGCAGCCACCAGAGCATGGGCGATGCGCTCGAGTTCGCCGCCATCCGCGGCCGCGTCGTCTATGTCGGCATCAGCCAGCAGAACGTCAGCTTCCCACACGCGCCGATCATGCATCGCCGCGAGCTCACATTGCTGGCCAGTCGCAATGCGCTTTCGCGCGACTTCACGCGGATCATCGAACTGATCGAGCAAGGACGCATCGACACCGTCCCTTGGATCACGCACCACGCCGGCTTCGCCGAAATGATCGACATCTTTCCCCAGTGGCTCGACCCGGCCAGCCGCGTGATCAAGGCAATCGTGAACGTGGATTGATGTCAGGCTTCAGGCGTCAGGCTTCAGGCTTCAGGGCCAAAGGCCCGCAATTCCTTAGCCCAGCCCAACCGGGCTGGGTAAGCGCCAAAATAGAAACGTTGCGTCCTGAAGGGACGCGATAGAAACTTGTCGGATCGCTATGACGGCCCTACAGGCCTTGCGTCTGCACTATATGCCACAAACCCAGCCCGCTGAGGCTGGGCTAAGGAATGACGGACCTTTGGTCCTAAGTCAGGCGTCAGGCATCAGGCTTCAGTGATAGACTCTGACGCCTGAAGCCTGATGCCTGAAGCCTTCCGGAGGAACTGCTATGACTGCTCGAGCCTTGTTTCAACCGATCTTGCTGGCTGCCATCGCAGCTGTCTGCACGCACGCTCTTGCCGAAGACTGGCCCGCCGTTGGGGGCGATCGCGGTTGTCAGCGGTATTCGAAGCTGAGCGAGATCTCGCGCGAGAATGTCGCTCGGTTGCAAGTCGCTTGGACGTACCACACCGGCGAACTGAAAGACGGCGTCGGCAAGACGATCGAATGCACGCCGATCGTGGTCGATGGCCGGATGTTTATCACTACCGCCGAGCGCCGCCTGGTGGCGCTCGATGCGGCCACCGGCAAGGAGCTGTGGAAATTCGATCCGCTGTCGGCCGGGCCGAACGCCGGACCGCTGGCCTCAGGGGGCGTCAATCGCGGCGCGGCTTACTGGAACGATGGCCGGCCAGGCGGCGCAGAGCGGATCCTGCACGGCACCGCCGATGGTCGCTTGTTTTCGATCGATGCGAACACTGGCAAGCTCGATCCCGAGTTTGGCAAAGGGGGCGTGAAGGATCTGCGCGAGGACCTCGATCGGCCGATCTCGCAAATGCCTTACGGACCGACGTCAGCGCCGGCCATCTTTGAAGACCTCGTCATCCTGGGCTTTTCCAACGGGGAAGGACCAGGCATCGCCGCGCCGGGCGACGTGCGCGCCTTCGATGTGCGCACGGGCAAGCAGCGTTGGCGATTCCGCACCGTGCCGGCCAAAGGCGAGTTCGGCCACGATACTTGGGCTCCGGGCAGCACCGAGAATCGCGGCGGTGCGAACGCGTGGGGCGGCGTGAGCATCGACACCGAGCGCGGCTTGGCGCTGTTTGGATTGGGCTCGGCTGCGTTCGATTTCTTCGGCGGCGATCGCGCGGGCTCGAATCTGTTCGCCAACTGCGTCGTCGCGGTCGATGCCCGCACCGGCGAGCTTCGCTGGTACTTTCAAACGCTGCATCACGACCTGTGGGATCACGACTTGCCGGTCTATCCCAACATCGTCTCGATCGAGCGCGATGGGCGAACGATTCCCGCGGCCGCTCAAGTGACCAAGACCGGTTACGTGTACGTGTTCGATCTGGAGACCGGACGGCCGCTGTTTGATGTGCGCGAGGAGCCGGTCGTGAACAATGGCGTCGAAGGCGAGCACGTCTGGCCGACGCAGCCGATTCCGGTCAAGCCACCTCCGTTTGCCGCTCAGCATCTCGACGAGTCGAACGTCACCGACATCGCCCCGGCCAATCGCCAGTTCGTGCTCGATCGGCTCAAGGGTCTGCGCCACGGCCGGGCGTTTACGCCGCCGAGCTTCGAAGGAAGCGTCGTCATTCCGGGTTTCCACGGCGGCGCGAACTGGAGCGGCGCGGCGTTCGATCCCGAGACCAAGATCCTGTACGTCAATGCGACCAACATGCCGAACATCGTGCAGCTGAAAGCCGCGAGCGGCTCCGCTGCGTATCGCTACGAGCACGCCGGCTATGGCAAGCTGCTCGATCAAGAAGGTTATCCCGGCATCAAACCACCGTGGGGTGAACTCGTCGCGATCGATCTGTCGAAGGGCGATTTCGCGTGGCGTTCGGTGCTCGGTGAATATCCCGAGCTGACGCGGCGCGGCATTCCGCCAACGGGCACTGAAAGTTTCGGCGGCGCGATCGTGACCGCCGGGGGATTGGTCTTTATCGCCGGCACCAAAGACGAACGCATCCGGGCCTTCGATAAGAGCACCGGCAAAGTGCTGTGGGAGCACGCTTTGCCGGCCGGTGGTTACGCTACACCGGCGACTTACTCGGCCGGTGGACATCAATACGTCGTCATCGCAGCCGGCGGCGCGGGCAAGCTCGGCACGCGAGCGGGCGATGCCTTTGTGGCGTTTGCGTTGCCACGATGAAAGCATCCATGAAGTCCGCTTATCGACATCTGACCTTCTGGGTGCTGCTGGCGGTGCTGGCCGGAGTGCTCTTCGGTTGGCTCGATCCTGCTAACGCCTCGCAGCTGGAGTGGCTGGCCAAGTCGTTTGTCAGTCTGCTGATGATTCTGGTCGGGCCGCTGATCTTCTTGACGGTGACGCTCGGCATCGTGTCGATGGGCGATCTGAAGCGCGTCGGCCAGATCGGTGCCAAAGCACTGATTTACTTCGAAGTCGTTACCACCATCGCGCTGCTGATCGGCGTTGCGGTCGCGCACGTCATTCGCGCCGGCGAAGGAGTCTTGCCTCCGAGCGCCTCGGACGTGGCCAAGATGGAAGAGAGAATGTCGGAGTACCACTCGCGGGCCGAAGAGTTCTCGTGGCTGCACTTTCTCAGCGGCAATCTGCCGTTGCAAGTTCTGATCGGCTCGCTGCTGGTCGGCATCGCGATCACGCTGGCGCCGCCGCGCGTCAAAGCTCGCTGCGTCGGGGCGCTGTCGGCTGTATCGCCGTACGTATTCAAAGCGCTTTACATCTGCATG
>JBQCEI010000935.1:0-7295 GCA_051960375.1 Aureliella sp.
ACGAGTGTTTCGGGATTAAAGGTCCGCGATTCCTAAGCCTAGCCCGGCGGAGAACGCTGATTTAGTCGATGTTGGTCGAGCGATGTAATTAGCCGCCGGGCGTTCGCCCGCGGTTTGTGCCGCTTTAAGGCTTGGAACCGGACGCTAACGCGTGCCGGCTGATTGAACCAACAGTCTCCGGCGGGACTCAGCACGCCAGCCCATATGAGCTGAAGCGGCCATTCGTACTCGTACTCGTGCTCGAACTGTTATGGACTCGAATCGGTCAAAGCGTATTAGCGGGTTCGAAGCGAGGCATAGCCTCCATTACATTGCGTTCCCAGGCGGAGCCTGGGAACGAGTTGTCTTCAGTTCTCCGGGCTGGGATCGAGCATGATCGAGACATTCAGCCGGCGATGGTCGCGGAAGATAATCATGCCGACTTGCTTGCCCAGCGGCGTGAGGCCGACGGTTTTGACCAGGTGGCCGTCGTTCTCGATCTTGTTGCCATCGAACTCGAGCACCACATCGCCGACTTGAATGCCGGCCTTTTCCGCCGGCGAGCCGGGGATGATCGCTTTGACTAGTGCCCCTTCGTTGTTGGGCAAACCAAGCTGCCGGGCCATCGAGCCGCTGAAGGCATTTTCCAGCTGCACGCCGAGGTAAGCGCGCTGCAATCGGCCGCGGGTGATCAGCTGTTCGGCAACCGTCATCGCCATGTTGATCGGAATCGTAAAGCCGATCCCTTCGTTGCCGCCCGAGTTGCTGGCGATGGCGGTGTTGATGCCGATCACTTCGCCGCGAAGGTTCAGCAGCGGACCGCCGCTGTTGCCCGGGTTGATGGCGGCATCGACTTGAAAGAAGTCCTGGATCTCGATGTCGCGCGAGCCGAGCTCGAGATTGCGGCGGCCTTTGGCGCTCAAGATCCCTTCAGTCACCGAGCGGCTGAGGCCAAACGGACTGCCAAATGCCAACACGAAGTCGCCCATTTCCATCTGGTCGCTGTCGCCGATGCGAGCCGGCACCAGGCCCTGGCCATCGATCTGCAGGACGGCCACGTCGGTCGAGGGATCGGCCCAGATCTTCGTCGGACGGATTTGGCGGCGGTCGTTCAGTTCGATGCGAATCGCCGATGGTTCGGCGGGATGAACGACGTGCCGGTTGGTCAGCACATAGAGCTGATTGCGGAGTTGGATGATCACGCCCGCACCGGCTTCATCGACGCGGCTGCTGGCCAGCCCCGGTCCGGCGTCGGATTTCTTGCTGGCTTCGATGTGAACGACCGTTGGCAGTGTCAACTGAATGATGCGCCGCACCAGAGCCCGCTCGCGCTCGACGATCGCTGCTTCTTGTTGCAGTTGGCGGTATGCGTGGTCGCGGTCGCGCGCACCAGGATCGCTGCTGGAGACGTAGGTCTCGGATACTGTCGACGCGCCGACAATGCGTTCGTTCTCCGCGCGCAGAACCACTTGAGCCGAGGCGCTGCTGCCGAGGGTGACGGGTCCGAGAAGAGCAACCAGAGTGAAAAATGTCCGTCGGTGGGAGCGTACGAACGCTGGTTGGCGAACTGGCATTGGTAACCTCTGCTGGAGGTGGTTTCCGAAACCGCAGCGGCGACAAACTAGCCACCGCAGCGACTTGCGGCGAACCGGGGCGACAGGGAAAGCAGTAAACGAGTTCAGCCCCCTCGATGTCCCACAGGGAGGTGGCCTTCGCGCCATGGTGCGACGCATTGGCTATCGGCTTTCCCGCCGAGCGATGTCAAAAACAAACCGGCAGTGAAGGCTCAATGCCTCACACTGCCGGTCGCTTATGCTTGGTATGCGCAATTTGCGCGGTGAACCTTTTGTACTTGCCGACCCGCCTATGCACAGCTGAGCGGTTGTGCGGCCTCACAGCTTGCCGGTTCCATCGGCCTATCGCAATCAGCCGCTGGGCGTTAGCCCGCGGTTTGAGGCACGGAACCGGACGCTAACGCGTGCCGGCTGACGAATTCAAAAGGTTGCTAACTGATCGATGACCAATCGCATGCGGCTGATGGAGCAAAATCGATCAGCGGATTGGATCACTAATACGATTCATGGGCAGTGATGCCGGAATCGTAGGCGTGTCCACTACGGCTGGACCAGCCCCCGGGATTGCTTTTTTCAGCTAGCCGTTGGCAGTTGATGCAGTAGCGTGCGTAGGGAAGCGCCTGCAGACGCGCCAGCGGCACTGGCTTCTCGCATTCGACGCACAACCCGTACGTCTTATCGTCGAAGCGCTGCAGAGCTTCTTCGATTTGCACCAGTTCGCGGCCTTCGACTTCCGCCATCTGGCTGGTGACTTCTTCATGGGCCGAGTCCAGAGCGGCATCCGCCAGATCGCCTGACATGCCCAGTTCCGCCAGTGCGGTCAAGTCACCTTCGAGCACTCGGCGCATCGCGTCGCGCCGATGGATCAGTACTTGCCGCAATTTCAATAACGCGTCATTTCGACTCATGGCCTGTACCTTCGCTGTTCTTTCCCCTGCTTCCGAATCCGCTTTCCGAAACCGCAGCTCGGCAAAGTTTTGCACGCTTGTGCCAAGCTTTGTCTCCAAGCTCGCTCAGCCGCAGAGACAAATTTTTTTAACTGAGAAGTGGTTGCCCCCGTGTTGGCTTTCCGTCCGCTCGCGTCCAGTCGGCTTCTGGGAGGCGTCTCCATAGTACGCGTCCGGCAAGTCAAAAGTTTTCGATTTTTCTGTTCGTTCGGTCGCCGCTAAATAGCCCCTTAAGCTGCTCCTGCAAACCCAGATGCGGTGCAGGCCCAGAGTTTGCGAGTAATTCCCGATTTGGCAGTGCCGGCGAACGGCCCGAATGATTGCAAACCTTGTACCGTCGAATTTTTCCTCGGTTCACGTGCTCTGGGTGACAGTTGGGCAAGAGGAATAGTTCACCGCGGAGACGCGGAGAGCGCGGAGGATTCTCCGCGATCCGCCAAGCCAACATTCGGCAAGCTGAGCAGCGGCGGAGCTGGCGCGCTCAGCGCCGCAATCGGTTCGCCGCCCCCGCCGCGCTCTGCGTTAGGCTCACTCTGCAGGTCCGCTAGGCGCCGGCTCGGTGACACTTTGTCGTTGTAAATCATGGTGATCAGTCGCTCGTAGCCGGTGACCATCGCGTTCAAGCTCCAGCTCTTTTGCACGTGTTCGCGGCCGCAGCGGCCGAAGCTGGTCGCCAAGGCTGGATTGCTCAGCAGGCGAACGATCGCGTCGGCTGTCGCTTCCGCGTTGCCCGGCTCGGTGAGAAAGCCCGTTTTCCCGTCGAGCACCGTCTCGTGAATTGAGCCGACGTTCGGGCTGACCACCGGCACTCCGCAGGCAAGGGCTTCGAGGATCGATACCGGATTTGCTTCGTTGTTGCTGGTCAAGGCAAAGACGTCCAGACCGGCAACGATCTCCGGGATGTCGCTGCGCGTTCCGAGCAAGGAAACGAATCGCTGCAAGCCGAGGTCGGCAATCTGCCGCTCGATCTTGCCGCGCATCGGCCCGTCGCCGACGATCACAAAATGTGCTTCGGGGAGCGTCCGCAGGACCTCGCGCGCCGCCAGGATGAACTGCGCGTGATTCTTCTCTTCGCGGAGCGCCGCCACGATGCCGACCACAGGCGCGTCCGGGGCCAAGCACAAGCTCTCTCGCAGCGCGACGCGCTGCGCCGCATCGGGACGGAAGCGAGCGGTGTCGACTCCGTTGGGAATCATGAACACTTTCTCGCGGGGAAATCGTTCCCAGTTGATCAGGAACTGCGCGTGGTCGTGCGCCACTGCGATGAATGCATCGGTGATCGGGGTGAGCCGGCGATTGAGCCGGCCGATTCCATCGGGCCAGCCGGTCGAATGGAGCGCACTGCAGATGACCGGTACTTCGGCTAACCGTGCGGCCAGCCGTCCCCAGAACATCTTGTCGCCCGCTCCGATCGTGACCACCGCATCGGTGCGCGACTTGCGCAGCTGGCGATACAGCTTCGGCAGAACGCTCAAGTCGTATTTGCTGCGCAGAAAATGCGCATGTACCGGAACATGTTCGCGCAGTTGCTCGCCCAGCGGACCGGCTTCCTTCAGGCACAGCACTTCGGGGCGGATCAGCCGCTTGTCCAGCTGCGTGATCAGATTGACGAGCAGCGTTTCCGCGCCGCCGACCGGCATGCTGGTGATCACGAAGCTCGTTCTCAAGGGTTCGCGTCGACGCCCAGCAGCATCGGAATTAGGCGAGGTGTATTTCAACTTCATTTCTCAAATCGATAACAGAAAGACTAAACGGTCGTCAGCTCGGGGGCCGCCGGAGCGAGTGTTGCGCTTGTCGAAGTCGGTTCGCAAAACGGGAACGTCACGTGGTCGCGCATCTTCCGCGGATCGAACGTGAGCCAGTTCTTGAGTGTTTGCATGCCGGGATCGGCATGGATGCGTCGCAGGTGATAACCGGAGCTCCCCGGCCAGTTCCATGCGCCGTGCGCGGTGCAGAAGCCAGCCAGTCCCGCTTCGAGCAAGATGTCGACGGCCGTCTGCGAAGTGTTCGCCGGCAGTCCCAGCGGAAACGAAAAGTACCGGACCGGTCCGACTCCCCACGATTCGAGCTCGGCGATGCCGCCGAGGATTTCATCGGCGACGTCGCTGTCGCTGGCCAAACTCCCGATGTCTGCGTGGCTTTTGGTGTGGCCGCCGATCTCAAAGCCGGCTCGTGCGATGTCCTGGATCTCGGCGATCGTGTTGGGGCGCAGCGGTCGATGGTACCGCATGTCGTGACTGAACGGAGTTCCGTGCTTCACCGCATCGGTGGCGACGAAATAAGTAGCCGGCAGCCCGCGCCGCTGGAGTTCGGGGATCGCGAAGTCGCAATTCTCGGCATAGCCGTCGTCGAACGTGATGACGACGCTTTGCCGATAATTGGTTTGGCTGCGAATGCGCCGCTGCGCTTCGGCCAGCGAGATGACGTCGAAGTCGCGCTCGAGCCAATCGAGATGCTTGGCGAAGTTGCGGCGCGAGATGCTCCACGGATTGAGGTGCGTATCGGCAACGCGATGATAAAAGAGGATCGCGATCGGTACGCGGCCTTGCGTGTTCAGCTCTTGAAACAAGCGGCGGCGCTGGCCGGAGGTGGCCAGGCGATATATCCATGCAGCCCACTGCCGACGACGGCTCGTCCTACTGGGTGGTGAAATTTGCATAGCCCGCGCGCGTTGAAAGTCTCGGAAGTTGATCTGGTTTGCCTGCTGTAATTTGGAGCGCACTTGGAGCGCTATCGCCCTCGGGGCTGCCAATCGGTCGCAGGGAACGCCAATGCCCAGGCGAAATGTAGCGATTGTGCCGCCCGTGCCGTTTGCGCGCCGGGGGCGGGCATTCGTTCGACGATCGCACCCGCCGATGGCGATATGAAGAGTGAGGGCGAGCTACGTTTGAACGGCCAACGCCCCTCCGGGGCGGATATGTCCGCGCGGCTCATTCCCCGGGGCTTCCGCCCCGGGCTACTTACGGCGGGCCCTCCGGGCCGCAAAGAAAACGAACTGCTACCAGCTCCAAACACTCATGACACCTCTTGCCATCGCCGCTGCTGTTCCGCTGTGCGTGTGGATGTTCATCGCACTGGCCCGCGGTTCGTTGCTGCTGTCGTGCGTCGTGTTTGTCGTCACGTCGGCGTGCTTCCCGGCGGAGTTCTTTAGCATCGATGCGGCCGGTTTGACGTGGACGCTCGACCGCGCCTGGCTGCTGGCGATCCTCGGCCAGTTTGCGATCAAGTGGTATCGCGGCGAGACTTGGCCAGTGCGGTTCGAGACGACCGACTTGCTGCTCGGCTTGTTCTTTCTGTGGTTGCTCGCGCGGACGCTGACGCAGCCGCTGGGCATCGCGATCAAGGGCCAGCCGCCTACGCTGATGCATTTGGTCAACGGCTATCTCACCCCGCTCGTCATCTACGGTGTGCTGCGGTTCTCGAAGCTCGAGCCGATGCAGCTCCGGCCCGCGCTCTGGTGTCTGGCCTTCTTCGGGATCTACCTGTCGATGACAGCGGTCTTCGAAGTGACTCACCAATGGCAGTGGGTGTATCCGAAGTTCATCGCCGATCCCTCACTGGGTATTCACTTCGGACGCGCTCGCGGTCCGATGCTCCAGTCGGTGCGGCTGGGCATTTGTTTGCTATTGGTGGCGACCAGTCTGATCGTGTTCACCGTCTGGCTGCGGCCGACCAGCAAATCGCTGTGGCTAGTCTGCGCGGCGTTGATCCCGCTTCACTTGCTGGCCGTGTTTCTGACATACACGCGCAGCATTTGGATGGGAGCCGCCTGGATCGTCGTCATGCTAGTGGCCGGCTGCCTGCAAGGGACGATGCGTCGCCTGGCCATTGTCGGGATCGTCGGTGTGGCCGTATTGGCGCTGGCGATCAAAGGGCCCGACCTGGTCGCCTTCAAACGCGAGTACTCGGCAGCTGAGACGCGCGAGAGCACCTACATGCGAGCCAGCTTTGCATACGTCTCGTGGAAGATGTTCCTCGACCGACCCGTCACCGGCTTCGGCTTCAACCAGTTCCAGGTCTATGATCGTCCGTATCTGGCCGACCGTTCCACCGAGCTGCGGCTCGAGTCGATTCGGGGCTACGTGCATCACAACAGCTTTTTGAGCTTGTTGGTCGATCTGGGCATGGTCGGCTTTTGCCTGTACATCGCGGTTCTGGTCGCCTTCGCGCGGCAGGCGTGGAACCTGTGGCATGCTGCGAGATCACCGCAGTGGGCCCGAGCTGTCGCGATCCTGAGTGGCTGCGTCGCCGGAGTGCATGCGCTGCAGATGGCGTTTCACGAAGTGTCGTTCTCAGCGATCGAGAATTCGATTCTCTACGGAGCTTGGGGGCTGACCGCCGCTTGCCATTGGCAGTTGGTGGGCTCCGCTGTTTTTCACCGCGGAGACGCGGAGAGCGCGGAGAAAGCGGGCAATCAAACGGCTCCGCTCGCAGTCTCGTAACGAAGCGAGTTCATAACTCGTGCTCGTACTCGTGCTCGTGCTCGTACTCGTACTCGTGCAATCGCCCCGGAGGGGCCGTCGTCAGTAGCCCGGGGCGGAAGCCCCGGGGACGAGCGATGCGTCTCGATATTTCCGCCCCGGAGGGGCCGGCGTAGGCCGTGCAGCAGAGCTACGACGGCCCCTCCGGGGCGTACGATTCTTGCGCTGTCGCTTTCCCGGGGCTTCCGCCCTCAGGAGTACCCACAAGTCTGGCGCATTTCTCGCCGAGCTTCGAGCTTGGCGAGCAGTTCTTTGACGCCGCGCCAGAGGACTATCCAGCCTGGTTCTCCGTCGGACTTGCGGCCGCGGAAGCC
>JBQCEI010000936.1:0-2443 GCA_051960375.1 Aureliella sp.
AGATCACCGGAGTAGATTCGAATGCCGACCTATGATTACGAATGCGATGGCTGTGGGCACAAATTTGAGCAGTACCAAGGCATCAACGATCCGTTGTTGAAGGACTGCCCGGACTGCGGCAAGCCGAAGCTGCGGCGGCTGCTCGGCATGGGCGGGGCGGTCGTTTTCAAAGGTTCGGGGTTCTACCAGACCGACTACCGCAGCGAGTCATACAAGAAGGCAGCTGCAGCGGAGAAGCCCTCCAGCAGCACTAGCAGCGAATCGTCGAGCAAGAGCAGCACTAAGAAGTCCGAGAGCAAGTCGAAGTCTTGATGAAGCAACAACTGCTTACCCAGCAATTTTCCAATGGGCTCGTATTGCTGGGCGAGCACATGCCGTGGCTGCGATCCTCGGCGTTCACTTTTCTGATTCCCGCCGGTACGTGTTACGAGCCGGCCAGTCTGTGCGGCCTGGCTTCGCTCTCGTGCGAGATGAGCCAGCGGGGTTGTGGTCCGTACGATAGTCGAGCGTTTCTCGAAGAGCTCGACTATCTCGGTGTCGAGCGTGCCAGTTCGATCACCACGCACCACTGCTCGTTCAGCTGCGCGATGCCCAGCAGCGCCTTTGAGCGGACGCTCGAACTCTACAGCGAAATGGTCCGGCGGCCTCGCTTGCCCGAGGACCAACTCGAAGACGCTCGGCAGCTCGGCCTGCAAGACTTGCGAGCCCTCGAGGACGAGCCCTCGCACCGCTGCTTCAACGAACTGAAACGCTTCCGTTTTCCGCAGCCCTATGGCCGCACTGCGCAAGGTACGGTCGAGGGACTGCAAGCGGTCGACATCGATTCGGTGCGCGAGTTCTGCGCGAACAACTATCACGCCGCCGACAGCATTCTGGCAGTGGCGGGCAACTTCGACTGGTCGGCCGTTTGCGCGGCGGTCGAGCGAACGCTCGGCGATTGGTATGGGCCCGAGGCCAAGAAGCTGCCGCCGCTGATGCCGTGCTATGGCCAAAGGCATACCGATCACGCGTCCAATCAAACGCATCTGGCTTTGGCTTACGACTGCGACGCTTACGAGAGTCCCGATTACTACAAGACGCGGGCTCTGGTCGGCATATTGAGCGACGGCATGAGCAGCCGGCTATTCACCGAAGTGCGCGAGAAACGCGGCTTGGTCTATTCGGTCTTCGCCACATGCTTATCGCTGGCGGGGCAGGGGAGCGTGCTGTGCTATGCCGGCACGACGACCAATCGCGCCGAAGAGACGCTGCAGGTGCTGATCGAGACGATCCAATCGCTCGGCAGCAACATCACCGAGGACGAACTGGCACGATTGAAGGTTCGCATCAAGAGCGCGCTGGTGATGGAGCAAGAAAGCTCGGCCGCCCGCAGCCACCAGATTGCCGTCGACTGGTTTCATTTGGGCAGAGTGCCGACGCGCGAAGAAGTGCTGCAGGAAATCGATTCGCTGACCTGCCAAGGCCTTTTAGAACATTTTCGCGAGCAGCGTCCGAAAAACTACTCGCTTGTCACAGTCGGGTCTCAACCGTTGGAGCTTCCTAGTGGAATTGTTGACGCATAAGTCGCTGGGCGGTCCCGAGATCATCGCCATGTGCGATCCAGCCGCTTTCACCACTTCGGTCGGCTGGTTCGTCAACACCGGCTCGCGCGACGAAACGCCCGAGCTCGCCGGCATCAGCCACTTCCTCGAGCACATGGTCTTCAAAGGGACCAAGCGGCGCACGGCAGAGCAGGTCAACACCGAGCTCGATCATCTCGGCGCACAGTCCAACGCCTATACTTGCGAGGAATCGACCGTCTTTCATGCCTGCGTGCTCCCCGAGTGCCAGGCGCGGGCGGTCGACTTGCTGACCGACATCATGCGTCCGAGTCTGCGCGAGGAAGATTTCGAGACCGAGCGGCAAGTGATCCTCGAAGAGATCGCGATGTACGACGATCAGCCTCCCTACGGCGCGATGGAGCGAGCGATGGAGCTGTTCTTCGGCGAACATTCGCTCGGACGCCGAGTGCTGGGGACCGCCGAGACAGTTTCGGAAATGACCATCGAGCAAATGTTGGCTTACCATAAGCAGCGCTACACGCTCGACAACATGTTCCTGGTCGCCAGCGGCAAAGTCGACTTCGAGCAATTGGTCGAACAAACCGAAACGCTCGTCAGTTCGTGGCCCGCTCGGTCTCAGCCGCGGCAATCAATTCAGCCCAAGTTCGGTGCCAGCGAATCGATCATCGAGCGGCAAGCCACGCATCAGCAGTACACGATCAAGATTTGGCCGGGCGTCGGCTGCAACGATCCGTCGCGTTATGCGCTCCGCCTGCTGGCCAGCGTCATCGCGGATGAATCGGGCAGCCGGCTATTCTGGGAACTGATCGATACGGGGCTGGCCGAGACCGCTGCGCTGTGGCCTCAGTTCTTCCAGGAATGCGGTTGCATCGTCGGTTACT
>JBQCEI010000937.1:0-2232 GCA_051960375.1 Aureliella sp.
ATCAGCCTTGACGATTACCGTCGCCGATTCGACTCGCGTGTCGACTCGTTGCCGCGCGAGGCCGATTGTTCTTCGGAGTAATTCTGATCTTCGCTATTGGCTTGGCGCGTGCCCTGATTCGAATCGAATTGCTCATCCAGATAGCGATGAATTTCGCTCTTGGTCAGCATCTGATCGCGATTGCGATCCGCCTGGTCGAAATACTCGGCGAAGCTCGAATCTTGCGCCTCGTTCCTGGAAAGTTCACCGTCGTCGTTTTCGTCCAGTCGGTTGAAGCACTCGTCGCACCACTGGCTGACGACTTGCTCGCGCCGGGCACGAAGCTCGTCCCGCGAAATCTGTCCGTCGTCATTCCGGTCAATCTTGCGCAGCGTCGCATATGCGTTCTGGAGATCCTCCAAATTGACTCGTCCGCGATTGGCGTCGAGGATCCATACATAGGTCGCCTCGACCGGAGTGCCGCGCGAGCGGCTCTGCTGCCGCCTGCTCACGCGTTGCACTTGGCGTTCAATTTCATCCGGAGTGACGCTTCCATCGTTGTTCGCATCGAGCCGGTAGAAGTCGTCGCGCATGCTGCGCGGCAGTTCCTGCAGGGTCAGTCTTCCGTCGTCATTCGAGTCGTGTCGACGAATGAACTCGCGCACGCCGGTCCGCGAACGCTCTTGGGCGCTCTCCTGCGAGCCTTGGTTGTCGTTCCACCAGTCCGACCACCACTGGGACCACGAGTTCGACCAGTCTCGGTTCTGGTTCGAGCCCCGTTGAGCCTGGCTGTCGCGCTGCGAGGTCCGCTGTTGGTAACCACTGTCCGATCGGTTGCTCTGAGCCCGGTCCTGAGCGCCCAGCTCGGCCTGGTAGCCGGCCGTGATCAAGGCCAGTGTAGCGAAAGCAATCGAGAGTTTGCGCTTGACGAATCTCCTTGGGTTTAAACGACTCATCGAATCCGACGTTTGCATTTCCGCATGCAAACGGCTTTATTGAAGAGCTCGGCAATGAGCTCCTAACCACGCGGTCACAAGCCTGGAGGGATTTACTAGCGCAATACGTATGCCCGCGGCACGCCGCGATACATCAATAGGCAGTGGAATGCTTGTGCGAATTGCAGGCAACACGGAAGCGGTCTAGGCAGCAGGCGCGCCCGGCACTGCGGAAACCACTGCAAACATGCCCTGCCCTGCGGTGGCCTTCGGTTGGATGTCCTTAGCCCCACAGTAGATCGGCACGTGCAATTCTCACTGACAAACCGAAGTCAATTGCGGCGGGTCGGCATAAATTATCTGCCATGGCAGCTCTGGCTCGCGCGCTGCAGTCGATAGTCGCAGAAGTGTGCGTGCGCTATTAGGGCTCTCATGCATCCCAACCGCCCGATCTTCAGGATCGGAAGTGCACCTTCAGCTTGCCCCAGGGATGCTTGCAAGCAGACGCCGGTTCAGCGCTGCTCAGAAGCGGGAGCCGATCAATGCTTGCGGGACAGAGCATGAGCGGTGCTGCGCAGGCCGAATCAAAGCGGCGTCAGCATTCGTCGCTGTGCGCGCATGTCAATTACTCCGGTCGCTTACGAGTCTAGTTGGTTACTTCGGGACCAGCCTTGGTGCCGAGATGCCTAGCGGTCGCCGCTACGCTCGGATCGCCGCTGCGCTCGGGTCGCCGCTTGGTGCCGTTCGCGCTCGAGAGTTGTTATCCTGGGCGTGCTCCGCGTTCGTCCGTAACGCGGATGGCTTTTATCAATGTCGATTCGTTTCAATGTCGATTCGTGCGGGGGACCCCGGCCTAATGGCGCGACTGCTGATGTACTGGCATACGGCCAAAGACAGTCTCTGGTTTATTCCAGCGATGTTAACTCTGGTTTCAGTTGCGCTGGCACTAGGCTTGACTGAACTGGAACGAACCGAGCTGCTCAACGACGAACTGACCGACAGCTGGTTCTTCGGCGGTGGAGCTGCCGGAGCACGCGGTGTGCTCAACGCCATCGCGGCGGGGCTGATTACTGTAACGGGCGTCGTGTTTTCAGTGACCGTAGTTGCTCTGCAGTTAGCCAGCAGCCAATTCACGCCGCGCGTTTTGCGGACCTTTATGGGCGACCGAGGCAACCAGCTCGTGCTGGGCGTCTTCATCGCCACTTTTACTTACAGTCTGCTCGTGATGCGGAGCATTCGCTCTCCCATCGAAGACCAGGCGCTGTTCGTGCCGCGAATAAGTGTCACGGTAGCCGTGCTGATGGTCATCGCCAGCATC
>JBQCEI010000938.1:0-4372 GCA_051960375.1 Aureliella sp.
ATATAAGGCGCAGGCCATTCGATTTCTTCGCTCCCCCTCGCCCCGCTTCGGGGAGAGGGGGCCGGGGGGTGAGGGGCGGTGGTGCGCATCCAGCCCTCACATTTTCACCGCGTCTGATACGATGAGCGGAAGAGTGGCAGCCGGTTGGGTGAAGCCGCGGCGTTGGTTAGAGTTCGAATAGGATAATTGTTCCCGTGAGTGCGTCCGATCCCTCCTTGTCGCTTAAGGAAGCGCTCGCCCGCGAGGCTCTCGAAGAGTGCCTCGATCGCTTCGACGAAGCCTGGCATGCCGGCGGGCCTCCGTCGCTGGTCGAAGCTGTCGCCGCTGGCGGCGCGGCGCCCGATCTGGTCGTCGAACTGATCAAGATCGATCTGGAACATCGCTGGCGCCGCGCTCGTTCGCAAATGAGCATTCACGGTGAAGCGGATGCAGAGCAAGGCGGACCGCGTTGGCACGCGGTCTTGGAAGACTACGTCGAGCTGCTCCCGCAGTCGCTCTCCGGCGAGTTGCCGCTGGAACTGATCGCCGAAGAGTATCGCGTGCGGCATCTCTGGGGAGATCGGCCGAGCATCGATGCTTTCCGCAGCCGCTTCCGCCAGCACGATCCGGCGGCGCTCGAAGGCCACTTGCGGGCGATCGATCGCGAGCTGTTGCGCAGCCGCAGTTATCGACTCGAGCGTTCGCTTTGCTCTGGTCACGCGGGCGGCGGCGGTTTCGCAGCAGCTCTGGCTGTGCTCGAGGTGGGCGACGAAATCGATGACTTTCGCTTGCTGAACGAACTCGGATGCGGCGCCTTTGCCCGCGTGTTCCTTGCGCAGCAGAAATCGATGCAGCGCTTGGTCGCGCTCAAAGCCAGTACGCGCCGCACCTTTGAATCTCCCGTTTTGAGCAAGCTCGATCACCCGGGGATCGTCCGCGTTTACGACGAGCGCGTGCTCGGGGCGCTGGCGCTGATGTATATGCAGTATGTGCCCGGCGGCACGCTGCGAAGCATCGTCGATTGGCGCCAAGCGTTCGCCGATCGGCCACCGACGGGACAGGCTTATCTCGATGAACTGGAACGGCTGCTCCGCGAGAAAGGAGAGACCCCTTCGCAACTGCCGCAAGGAAGCGGTATCCAGTCATGGCAGTGGGGCAAAACGGTGGCGTGGATGGGCGCGCGGCTCGCCGAGGCGCTGGCTCATGCGCATCGCGTCGGAGTTTGGCATCGCGACATCAAACCTGAAAACATTTTGCTCACCTCCGACGGCCGGCCGATGCTGGTCGATTTCAATTTAAGCTTTGGAGAAACGGTCGAAGGCTCGTGCGTCGACGATGCATTTGGCGGCAGCCTTGCCTACATGTCGCCTGAGCAACTGCAAGTGCTGTTGGGGCAGGCGCGAGCCGATGCGGTGGGCCCGGCCAGCGACGTCTATTCTCTTGCCGTCGTGCTATGGGAGCTGCTGACAGGAACGCGGCCGTTTGAGTTGCACGCTCAGTCCACCACTGCGCTTTCGCCGAGCGACTTGCTCGCCGCGCGGCTGGAACCGATCGATTCCAGCCGGCTGCCAAGCGATTGCCCACGCGGCTTGCGAGATGGTTTGCTCAAGTCGCTGTCGATCGATCCCGGGCAAAGACCGACGGCAGCGCATTTGGCGCGGCGTTATCAATTTAGCACCGACGACGCGCTCGACGGTTTGCTCTATCCATCCCCGGGCAGCTGGTCGCACCGCTGGCGGCGTCATCCGCTTCGCTGGTTGATCGTGCTCGGCGTTCTCCCCAACGGGCTCTTGTCGCTGCTGAACATCTGGGCCAACGATCGCTTGACGACGCACAACTTCGACAAGCACTTTTTCGATACGGTCGAAAAGCCGGCTGTGAATCTGATCGCTTATGCGGTGGGGATTGTGGCCGCGATCGCGATCCTCGGACCGATCGCCCGCGGCATGAACAGCCCGCACGAGATGTCTTGGGAAGAGCGGCAACGAATGGCTCGACGTTGCTTCATCGCCCCCGCGCTGGCCAGCTTGGTCATTCTAGCGCTTTGGTGCGGCAGTGGGCTGGCGTTTCCGCTGTGGAACTTGGTTTCCCAGCACAGCCACGTCGGTCCAGTCGACGTCATCGCGTTTGTCCTGTCGCAGGTTCTGCACGGGATCATTGCAGGGACGACCACTTTTGCCATCTCGACGCTGGTGACCGTCGAAGCCTTCTTGCCGCGTTATCTATCGGCCGATGAAGGAATGCTCGACGATGCCGAGTTCGATCGCAACGATCGCTGGTTGTCGTGGGCAAGCGGTGCCCTTTCGCTCACACCGCTGCTAGCCGTCTTGGCATTAGCCTTCAGCGATCAGTTCGACAAATCGGTATTTGTCGCCTTGGCCATGGTCGGGTTCATCGGCCACCTGTTCACGTCGCTGCTGGCGCCGCGCATTCGCGAAGGACTCGGAGCGCTGCGCAGGATGAATAGGCCGCTTTAGTTCGATGCAGCCGCGCGCGCTGATGAGCAATATCTGATTTCAGGGCCAAAGGCCCGCGATTCCTTAGCCCAGCCCCGGCAGGGCTGGGATTGAAGGCCGATCGGCCGACCCAGCCCTGGCGGGCCGGGGTAAGGAATTGCGGACCTTTAGTCGTGAAGATGATCGCTTAAGGTTGCGCCCTAACCGGCGACGACTCAGCTTCGATGCGAATGTGACCAGCAGCGTCGCAGTGCATGGTCACGATCACCGGGTGATTGGCTGGCAGCCCCGGCGGCAGGGCCAGCGCGAAATGTCCGAGGCTTTCCGCTCGTCGAATCGAGCCATCGGTTTTGACCGCTTCGATGATCAAGCGAGGTTGATCGACGCGGGAAGTGCGAAACTGTTTGCTCGCCGTGGCCGGCAACGCGGTCCCGCGCTTAATCAGCTTGTAGATCGCCGCTTGACCGGTGCGCGGGTCACCGATGCGAATGCCGAACTCAAATTCGGATGTCGGGCCCTGTTCAGCCCGCTGCGAAATCGAGTCCGCATCCTCCCCTGACATGCTCGATGAACGCTCGATTTGCGCAAGCCGATCGTCGGGCTGAGCCGCCAGGATCGCCGCTCCATAAGCCACCGCTGCCGTGCAGTCTTTCGTTACGATGCGATCCGCTTCCCAAGCGAAGCGCCGCATCAACTCGGCGCGCAGCGCGGGCAATTGCGATGCGCCGCCGACTAGAACGACGCGATCGATTTTGGTCGGGTCGAAGCCGGCTTCCGCAAGAACTCTTTCAACCAGTTCCATCGCTCGTTCGATCATCGGCGCGATGAGCCCATCAAAGTGCCACTGCGTAAGCACGAACTCCACCGCTGCATTACCCACGAACGATTGCCGGCGCACTTGGCTCTCGGGGGACGCAGTCGCTTCGGCTTGGCACAGTTCAATCTTGAGTTCTTCAGCGAAGTGCAAAAGTTGCTTCGCCATGGCGGGACTGAGCGACTCAGTTGTCCAGCCTTGTGCTCTGGCGATCTCGTCGGCCAGTCGCTGGTCGATCGCTTTGCCACCCAGCGAACTGTCGTGCCGAGCCACCAGCACCGCAGCGTTTCCATGCGTGCATCGAACCACCGAGGCTTCCAAACAGCTGCGGCCGCCTTGCAAAACCAGCACCGTTTGCTCGGCGGCCTCCTGTGCCGTGGCGTAGACAGCTGCGGCCAACGCTTCATCGACAAGCGCCCGCACGCGCATACCTGCCGCTTCGGCCGCTCTTCGGAACGAGTCTCGTTGAGCACTGGTAAAACGGCTGGGAACGGTGAGCAAAACTTCGTCGATCGATTCGAAACAGTAGACGCTGGCATCCTGTCGCAGTTTCGCGAGCAACAGCCCGACGCAGTCTTCAGCCCTCCAGCTCTTCTTGGACTGATCGAACGCCAGCACTCGGCCGCTGGCGAGCATCGTTTTAGCATCCTCGATCGTCGGTGCGTCGGGCTGAGCACTCGCAGCGATAGCTGCGGCCAGGCCAACGAGCGGACCGCTTGCTCCCAGATGCACCAGCGATTCGGTGCGCAGCAACTCAGGCTGCTGCGCATCGGGAATGAGCATTGGGATTCCCTCGTCATTCAACCGCGCGGCGGTCGAGTAGGCTGCACCGAGATCGATGGCTATGCGCTGCATTTGAAACCCCTTGTTAATTGAATTGGAGTCGCCCCAGAGGGGCCGTCGTCAGTAGCCCGGGGCGGAAGCCCCGGGAAAGACGTCAGCACACGAATCGCTCGCCCCGGAGGGGCCGGCGAAGCTCTGCTGCAACGCTTAGGCCGGCCCTCCGGGGCGGAAATATCTGGCGCATGGAGGTTCCCGGGGCATCCGCCCCGGGCTACTGACGACGGCCCCTCCGGGGCGTTTTTAACGCCTGCACCATCACAAAACCAGGTAGCGGCGCTGG
>JBQCEI010000939.1:0-4273 GCA_051960375.1 Aureliella sp.
CTTCAGGCGCACGAGCACGAGCACGAGCACGAGCACGAGCACGAGCACGAGCACGAGCACGAGCACGAGCACGAGTTTTAGGACCAAAGGTCCGTCATTCCTTAGCCCAGCCCAATCGGGCTGGGGCCTTGACGCCTGAAGCCTGACGCCTGAAGCCTGAAGCCTGAAGCCTGAAGCCTGAAGCCTGAAGCCTGAAGCCTGAAGCCTGAAGCCTGAAAGCCTGCCTATGCGGGCGCCGCAACGCCGGCCGCGCTCACGCTCGGCACAGCGATCTCGGAGACGATTTCATCCAGCACGCTTTGCGTACTGATCTTCCGCAGGCGGCTCTCGGGTTTCAAAATCAAGCGATGTCCCATCACCGCCCCGGCCACTTTCTTGATGTCGTCGGGCAAGACATAGTTGCGGCCGAGCACGGCGGCCATCGCTTGGGCGCTCCGCATCAGGGCGATCGAGGCCCGCGGGCTGCCGCCCAGTGCCAGGTCTTCGTGGTTGCGCGAATCTTGCACGATCTGCAGCAGATAGTGCCGCACCTTGGCATCGACGTAAACTTCGCGCACCGCCTTTTGAGCTGCGATTAACTCTTCGGCCGTCGCTACCGGCTCGAGCGAATCGATCGGATGCTCGCGCTGCAGCAGTTCGAGCATCCGCATCTCTTCCTCCATCGAGGGATAGCCGAGCGAGAACTTCATCAAGAAGCGGTCGAGCTGGGCTTCGGGCAGCGGAAAGGTTCCTTCGTGGTCGATCGGGTTCTGAGTGGCGATCACGAGGAAAGGTGGATTGAGCGCATGCGTGACGCCATCGATGCTCACGCGCCCCTCGGCCATCGCTTCGAGCAGGGCTGCTTGGGTGCGCGGCGTGGCGCGATTGATTTCGTCGGCCAAGAGGATCTGCGTAAAGATTGGACCAGGGCGAAACTCGAATTGCACCGTTTGCGGATTGAACACCGAAGCCCCGGTGATGTCGGTCGGCAGAAGGTCGGGCGTGCACTGGATGCGCTTGAAGCTGCAACCCAGGCTGCGGGCCAGAGCGCGGGCGAGCATGGTCTTGGCAACCCCCGGCACATCCTCGAGCAAGATATGGCCGCCAGAGAACCAGGAGACCAACGACAGGATCAACTGCTTGCGCTTGCCGACGATCGCTTTTTCAACGTTGTTGATCAGCCGCTTGGAGAGTTCGTTGACTGCGGTCACGGGAGCCTCGTTACAACCGAAAAGTCTTTTTACCGCGGAGACGCGGAGAGCGCGGAGATGTCTGCGGTGAAAACGGCCAGGGATCGCTACCGCTGAAAAATCGGCAGCACGGTGCGGGGCATGTTCAGGATCAAGCAAGCCATGGCGGTGCCGTACTCGGGGCTGTAAAAATCGAACCAGCCTTGCTGGTCGGTTCTCAGCGGCAGGATGGTCCGCCTGAGCCGCAGGTACCACTGCTTCCACTGCTCGCCCCCGCGATGCCAAAAGGCTTGCACGGAATAGTAGTGTGCATAATAGAAAAACGTTTCGCGCAAGGAAGAGCAGGCCGAGTAATTATCCTGCAAGTATTTGATCGCGGCGTCGATCTCCGACGATTCGTAAATTCCGGCGTTGTACAAGGCGACGACCGCAGCGGCGGTGAGCGGGAAACGGCTCTGGCCGCCAGTGTGCTGGTACATATATCCGCCGTCAGGATTCTGACTGCGGCGGATATAGTCGACCGCTCGGTCGATCGTCTCTTTGGCCACGCCCACTCCCGCATTCCTGGCCGCCCGCAGCGCCATCACCTGGCAGACGGTGACCGACAGATCGGCGTCAGTCGGGCGCGGATCGTAACGCCAGCCACCTTGCGCGTTCTGCGAGCGAACGATCAGATCGACGGCCGCCGCCAGCCGAGGCCGCACATCTAGTCGCGGATCAGTCCCGTGCAACTCGGCCAGGAACAACGTCGCGAAGCCGTGTTCGTACATCGGCCCATGGCTGGTGTGCCCGGGGACGGTTAGAAAGCCGCTTTCCTGCGATGAGGCGAGTACGTACTTGCCGATCCTGTTGAGCGCTTCGCCGGCGCGGCCGATTCCGGAGCGCACGCCGCGGCTGAGTAGTGCCAGTCCGACAAGCGAACAGACGCCCACGTTGCGTCCGCCGTCGGGGCTCTCAAAGCTGCCGTCTTCGTGCTGCTTGCGAATGAGCAAGTTAAGCCCCGCGCGGATCGCGAAGTCGACATCCGACGTGTACAGGTCGTCGAAATCCATGCGCGGCGGCAAGTCATCGCACCAAGCGCTCGGGCTCGGTAAGCCGCTCCACGCGAGCAGCCCGCAGCCCAGGGCGGCGCCCGATCTAGCGAGAAACCCGCGGCGCGTCCAACTCGATTCGATGCATCGCTGCGCGTTCATCGAGAGAGCGCCCGATAGTAGGCTTCGATCTGTTCGCGATAGCCCGGCAGAAAGCGTTCGACCATGCGCGATTGCATCTGCTCGCGAACCCGATCGGGCAAGTTGCCCCAAGCACTTCTTTGCAGCGCAGTCGGATCGTTCAGATCGACCACAACGCCCTTACCGTTGAGCTCCCCCGGCGCGGGCTGCCCCTCGGTGCCCGATGCGTCGGCTTGCGTCTCTCCGCCGGACGCCGCGTCGCGCTGGGCTTGCTGCTGTCTGATTCGCTCTTGGCCTTCGCCCTTCTGCGAGGAGCCGTCTTGAGCGGGTTTGGGTTGCGGCTGGTTGGGAGATTGCGTTTGCGAATCTTTAGGCGGCGGTGGCGAACCGGCCGGTGGTTGCTGACTCAAATCATCGATCAGTTGATCAAGCCGCGCTACGATGTCGCGCTGGAGCTGTTCGGTCTTATCGACTTCGCTTTGATCGCGCAGCCATCCCGCGGCGGTCAACATGCCTAGCCGCACTTCGGCCAGCGGATTGGTGCCGGCGGCGCCAATGTCTTCGCCGTCGCCCAAGTCGCCCGTGCCGCGATCCTTCGCACCCATGCCGCGGCCGCTGCTGATTGGCGGCGCTGCCGATGGTGCTCTGCCAGCCGGTTCCCCGTCCGGCGTCGTGGGAGCTGCCGGCATCGCGCGCTCGTCAGCGTTTTCCTTTGGCTCCGTCGATGGTTTAGTGGACTCCTTCGACGGTTCGGTGAGCAGGTCGAGTAGTCCTTCGGTGAGCTCTTGTTCGGTCTTAGATGGCTGAGCCGGAGCGGGGGCAGCTTGCTGCGCGACCGCGGGATCGCTCAACATGCACATAAAAACGAGGGATGTTTTTAACGCAGAGACGCAGAGATGCGGAGCGCAGAGGGCGCGGAGGAAAGACCAGAGATTCAGAAGAGTTTTCATGTGGTTACGCCTTACTGCTTGCTCTTCAGTATATCCTGCATCAGCTTCTGAGTCTGTTCGGCCAACGCCTGCTGTTCGTCGGCCAGGCGCAGCATTTCGACCCCTTGTTGGTCCTTCCCCTTGGCCTCGAGCGCCTCGGTTTCTTCGTTGATGGCGTTCTGCAGAGCACGCAGCAGCTTGAGGCTCGCCAAAGATGGGCGGCGCTGGCCGGCGTCTTGCTTTCCCTCTTCATCGCTCGGCTTTTCTTCTCCAGTCTCGTTTGGGGCGGTGTCTTCTTCCGAGCCGGGCTTGGGTGGGACGAGTGCTTGAGCAGCGGCCTTCAGCTTCCTCAAAGCGCTGGCAGCGCTGGCCAAGCCGTCGGGTTCCAACTGCTCGCGCTCGAGCGCGGCAACCGCGCGAGCCATATCGATCTCACACTGCTCGAGCAACCAAGCAAACGTGTCGAGGTCGTGCATGCGCGTGGACGTTTCGAGCAGCCGTTGGCGCACTCCTTCCTGTGCGGCGGCGGCATCGCGGAGCTGTTCGGCCCAATCGTCGGGGCGCTGGGGCTTGTCGGCACTGGCGCGCGCAAGCTCGGTCAGTTTGTCGACGATGGGCTTTTGTTCTTCGAGCAGATTGCCGATCGCCGAGCCGAGATCGAGCAACTGCTGCGTGGCCAGTTGTTTGGCGAGCTCCGAGGCACGCTGCTCAGCGCTCGCTTGAGCCTGACGGAACTGCGTGGCGGCTTGTTCGGCGCTTTGGCCGGCTTGAGCAAGCTTGCTTTCGCTCGCCTCGCGAGCCGCATCGGCCGCATGCTCCTGCGCCTCGGCGACTGTTTCGTTGAGGCTATGATTGGCTTGCTGTTCCAGTTCGCGACTCAGTTCGGCCGCCTCGTCGGCCAGCTTCGATTGACGCTCGGCTAGCTCCGCTGCCGCTTGGGTTGGAGTAGATTCTTGCATTGCTTCGGCCAGCTCGTTTTGCTGGTCGGCCAAGCCGCCGAGTT
>JBQCEI010000940.1:0-2485 GCA_051960375.1 Aureliella sp.
AGAACGGGCAGACACTCGGCTCCATCGTCGGCTACCGCAGCATCGCTTGGGTCGACACGATTCCGACAGCCTCCGGCGCAGCCGCCAATCAAAGCCCAGTGGCAGTGGCCACCTCTTCGGGCCTATCCAAGAATGTCGGGCAAACAGTAGATTTTGCCGGAACTTCATCCAGCGACGCTGATGGCGATTACTTGTCGTATGTTTGGAATTTTGGCGATGGCACCAAGGCCAGCGGCGCCAGCGTCACACACGTCTACACCACCGCGGGCAGTTTCACATGCACGCTGACGGTCTACGATGGCCGCGGCGGCGTCGGCACTGCATCGCTCACCGCCGTAATTTCACCTTAACGCAACGGAACCGTTGGCGATCCGCATGAACACGCGTAACATGAGCCAGCCCCGGCGACGTCGGCGCGGCACGATATACGTCATCGTGCTTCTCTCGTCCCTGCTGGTGGCCACGATCGGCGTATCCGCCCTGCAGTTGGTGCGTTTGCAAAGCCGCATGGCGTCCGACTACAGCGACTTTATCGCGGCACGCGCCTACGCGCGGGCTGCGATCGAAATCGGGATGCTCAAGGTCCGCAACGATAAGAACTGGCGCAGCAGTTTGGGTAACGGCAACTGGGTCACGGATAACGCCATCGACGCTGGTAAGTACTCGCTATCGGCGCTCGATCCAGTCGACAACGATGTAACGCAAGGCGATAACCACCCGATCGTTCTTACTGGCACAGGAAAAAAAGGGAATGCGGCTTTCAAAGTCTCGGCCCGCCTAGAAGTGGGACCGCGCGGTGGATCTTGTTTGGAAGTTTCCATGACCAGCGGAAGCGCCACAACGGTAAATGCTTCAACGCTAACCAGCAACCAATCGGTCTGTTCCAATGGCACTTTCGATGCTGCAGGCGGTTCCACCCTGAACGCCGACGTCGAAGCCTATGGCGCTATCAGTGGCGGGACGTACGCAAAAACCACATCTCAGAGAACTCTCACCCGTGAGATGCCCGATCCGGCGCATGCGCTCGATTCCTACCTGTCCAGCGGCACCACCATTCCCTACTCTGCCCTGCCGCAGTGGTCGGGCGGCGAAGCGGTGACCAACGGCGGCTTTGAACAAAGTACGTCGGACTGGTATGCGAAAACCGACTGCACCGTCCAGAGAGCGTTTCTTGTGGCTCAGAGCGGATTGTTTTCGTTGCGCGTCCGAGCGCGAGCGACTCCGAGCGACGTAGCTGCCACGGATTTGCCGCTCGCCGCGCTTGCCAGTGGAAACAAGTACCACCTCTCGATGCCTATCAATGCGACCTCGAACGGAACGGGGCAAGCGATCTTAACCCTGGAGAGCACCGGCGACGGAGTGCAAACCTTTGCGACGCCTACGTTCACGGTGACCAAGAACGTGTGGACCGATTTGAATGGCGACGTTGTGCCGACTTGGACCGGCACGTTGATCAAAGCGACACTCTATCCCTCGTTCAGCTTCAGGAACGACTATTACAGCGACGCCGTTAGCGTCACCGATGTGACGTATCCGGCGGGACATTACGTGATCGATGGCAAGCTGATCAGCCCGTCAGTCAATCCCTTCGGAGCAGTCAATCCCAAGGGCATCTACATCATCGACTGCAATGGTCAGGACGTGGACATCGGTCGATCGCGCATCGTTGGCACGCTGGTCTTCCGCAATCCCGGGCCCAACACCACCATCGCAGCCGGTGTGAACTGGGAGGCGGCCGAGTACAACTATCCCGCGCTCTTGACCGATAGTCCCCTCACGATCGCGCTCGGATCGGGAGCTGTCAGCGAATCGACGCAGGGGGTCAACTTCAATCCTGCAGGCACGCCCTACCCTTTCCTCAGTGGCTCGGCCAACGATACGCTCACTGAATCCTACCCGTCGAAGATCACCGGCCTGATCTATTCCACGTCGGACATAAGACTCACCGATGCCTCAACGCTTTCGGGCATCGTGGTTGCCAACCAAAACGTCGACGTAAGCGGGGCCAACGTCTCGCTCAATTATGTCAGCACGTACATGGACAATCCGCCCCCCGGCTTCGACATCGGCACCATCACCATGAAGATCGTCCCCGGCACCTGGCAGCGCAGCGTCAACTGATGAAGAAGGGGAACCACTAAGACACAAAGACAACCACAGGATCGCTGGCTAGCCGCGCTAGCGGCGACCTGCGATAGCCTAGGGTGCCAACCCTAGGTAATGTCGCGGCAATCTAATTGCGGATCTCGGACGCAAAGTTTGGTCGCGAAGCGACTACCTTCGAGCTTGCGCGTTGAGCAGGTAGCCGCGCTGCGGCCATTCCCACGTTCCGATCGGCCTGCTTTCCTGGGGTTGGCTCCCCCAGGCTATCGCAGGTCGCCGCTGACGCGGCTGGCAGTCTCGTCGAGGGTGGCAAGCTCTGCCTTGCCGTTCGATGCGTCGACGAGGTCGCAGATCAAGTCGATCGCTTTGAGCTCGGGGTCGA
>JBQCEI010000941.1:0-3600 GCA_051960375.1 Aureliella sp.
TGAAACTTGCCCAGGCCGCTGAGCGTGGTAGGCGCCAGCGGGAGCAGCATGCCCTCCAAGCTTTTGGCCAACAGACGGCTGCGATCGAGTTTTCCTTCTTGACTCAGTTCGACCAGCGTGGGGCCCCATTCCGTTAGCGTGTAACGGAAGGCATGCGAGTCGACTTCGAACAGCCGCCAAATATCGTGCTCGAACAGTTCCGGGTCGCTGTCGAGCAACTGCTTCCGGGTGTGAAAGACGACATCCAGGTTGTCGGTATCCCGATCGTCGCAGCTGTAAAGAATCCGCCAGTCTTGGGCCATGCGAGCGAAATATGCGGCATCATCGTTGGGCGGTATGGCTCCGCAGCGAATGAGCCCGCGTTCGACGAACCACGAGGGAACGGGCATTTCTTGGCGCCATTCCTTTTCCAGCCAGCTCACAAGCCAACTCGGACGGCGATCGGCTAATATTTGCAGCAATCGCTGCGGCATATGTTCCAGATCGCTGCGAAGCCACCCCAAGTCGAATTTGTGTGGGTTCTCGATGACCGCGCGATCGCAGAGGGCTGCGACCATCAAGCTCGCGGTCCAGCGCGGACAGCGCCAATCGGGATACTTTTGCGCGGCCAGCGCTTTGAGCAGACTGCCGCCGCTACCCTGTTGATGCTCCTGGGCGTTGGCGGATTTGCTCGGTCCCCAGCCGCGGTCGACCGCGCGCGCCATTCGCAAGGCGTCATGGGCTAACGCTTGCCGCTCCGACTCGTTTAGTGGTGCAAGAGTTTCACAAAGCGCGCCGCGATCTCCTTTGATGATGATCGCCTTTAACATCTCGGGCGTAACTGTCGTCATCCATTGTCTCCGTCTGATTTCATGCGGGCGGCCAAAATATGTTTACAAGGGCCGCGATTGTTTTGGTGCTTGGAGAACCAAGTGCAGGTGCACCGGTCGCCGTCGTCGGACAAGCGTACGAGATGTTCAACGCCGCTACCCTCGACTAACCACTCGGATTGGCCTGTGGCGAGAGTCTGGTGCAGTTTGATCTTTTGGTCGTCGAGCAGTTTACGAGCGGCGATGAGCCGTGGCTGAAGAGACTCCACGAGGTCTGCCTGAAACGGAAGCTCGCGATGATAATAGCAGCCAGCGGCGACGTCGTAGCCGACGAGTCCTCGAGTGGCCAGCGCGCTGAGGGCTGCGCGGATTTCAAGTTCGGGAATTCCCAGTTTCGCAGCGAGATAATTCGGCTCGAGCGCTCCCTGCCAATTGAGATGAGCTTTCACCTGGTCGATGGCATTATGCCAAGTTTCGGTGGCCCAAAATCTGAGCACATTTCCATAGCCGGAGAAACCCCGATATAGTTAAAGGCTGATGGCGATCAGGAACTGGCACTTACCGTTATCGACGCTCCACACGCTTACGCCCGAATCGCGATGGCACCAGACGCTCACCTGCCCCCTGCCCGTCCGCAGCAGCGGTTCGATCACTCGCAGGCGTTCGGTCCCTGCAATCGGAACTGCGTCATCGGATCGACGGCTCGTCAAGCGCAACGATCGCCCCGATGGCACGGCCCACAGCGGCTCGTTGCGCGCTGCCTGCCGCGGCAAGCCGCGCACGAATCGCAGCATCTCGCTGGCCGGAATCGCCATGCTAAACGTAGCTTGAGCCAAATACGCCTGAACCTCGCAAAACCCGCGCAGCCATCGCAGTGGCAGTTTCACCTTCTTTTCCACCAGCCGGGTCTGGTCAGCTTGCAGCGCTAATTCTTGAGTCCCCACAGCCAGACGTACCTGGCGAGCTTGTCGCAAGCGGGCCAGTCCGTTGCGGAGCTGGTCGTTGATGTCGATGTTCGTCGTGCCTCGGCCGACGATCGGCTCGGTAAAGGCGGAATCGCGGAAGGTGCACTGCGTGTAAATCCCGCAGCATGCGCTAAAGCCTTCGAACCGGAGCCGCTCCTCACCGCACGTCACCACCGGGTCGAGCAAACCTGGCCGGCGGTCAAAGAAGTGCGTGCGGACGATGTGGGTCAAACACATCAACGCTTCGGCAAATTGGGCGGGCTCAGCAACCGCCGAATCGAAGAAGTACGGATGGCGATCCGCGTCAGACGTTGCCAGCCGCACGACCGCGCGGCTCGGATCGGTATCGACAATCTCGCTGGGAAAGGCGTAGCGATAGGTGAAGTCGAGAGATACTGCGGTCATCAGGTGCTACGTTGGCCTTTTTCAAAGTCGGATAAGACGAGACTGTCTCAGTCGAGAATGTTCTCGGGGTAGGAGTCTACTTGAATTCGCGAGGCTAATTCACGCGAAGGCGCAAATGTCCCTGTTCATCCCTTTGCCAAGTCGCGGCGTCGCCTTGGGGTCTGCCGGCTTGCCGGGTGCTGCACATCAAGGGCCTGATGTGCCACAGTTCGCTTGGCAGGATTGCAGGCTGCCCACAAGCGCAGCGGACTGTCGAAATGCTCCACCGCCTCGGGGCAGTCTAGGGCAGCGAAAAATCCGACCAGCCGAGCCGTAGCACATCAGGCCTTTGATGTGCAGCACCCGGCAAGCCGCTCAGCCTTAGCCTCTTCCCCTCGTGCTCGTGCTCGTGCTCGTGCTCGTGCCGGGAGATTTAAGACCATCGAAACACAGAGGCACAGAGGACACCGAGCCTCTGCTTCCTTCCTCCTCTGTGCCATCTGCGCCTCTGTGTTTTCATCTCGGTTCTTACTCGAAAAAGTGAAGCCGCTGGTTCGCATCAGCCCCGCTTTTGCGCAACTGTACAGGTTGCGGTCCGAAAAGCGAGAGTCAGTCCGGCGAAACGTGGTCCACCTTACTACCGCTGGAATTGCGTACGCGATTCAACGTTAGGCAACGGAGCAGCCGTATGCGTTCCATCCGATATCGCAGTTGAAATCCTGCTTTCTCGATGCCCCGCATCGAAGCGACATTTCGCAGGTGGCAGTAGATCCAGTGTTGCGGCGTCTCGGGTTGATTTTGAGCGACGATGGCTCTGAGAGCACTTGGATAGATGCCTTGTCCACGCATCGATGGCGCGGTCCAGCAATCATAGATGACCGCTGAGGGGGTCTTCAGTGGAATCCGGCACTGATCACCGACTTCAGAGCCCGCTGCGATTTCAGGACGCAGGCCGACCCAAGCGACATGGGCAAACTTGCCATTCTTCCGTGCAATGAGCAACTTGTCGCCTCGTCGCAAGCGTTGTCGCGCCTGCGACAGTTTGCGCGTGTCGAGGAAATCGCCATGCGTCTCGGCGAGACGCGCAAGTTCGCCGAGCGTCCCCGGCTTGAGTTCCAAGCCGTTCTCCGCAAGGTCCATCCCGGACCCTTCGCTCGCAAAGACGAGCACCGCGTCTCTGGAGAAAATCAAATTCCGGCAGGTCGATGTTGCGAGCTTTTGGCCAAAACGCAGAATGCCGTGTCGTCTTACCGCGCTCTGAAACTCGTCGTACAAACAGCGCGTTTGAGAGAAAGCTTTCTTCACCGCGCCGTAGATAGCCGGATGTTTTTTTGCCGACGCCTTGGTTTTCAGCGCGACGCTTTGAACGGCACCATAGGGTCCCCGGCGGAAGATGCGAACGGTAAAGTTGGTAGTAACACAGTTAGAAAATCGGTCTTTAA
>JBQCEI010000942.1:0-5595 GCA_051960375.1 Aureliella sp.
GCCACTAGCAATGTTTACTGAGCATGTCACCATCGATGGGCAGTCGCTTCCGAGGTTCGAGTATCTTGGTGCGAGCGCCTGAGTTCTTGAACTCTCCGCGCTCTCCGCGTCCTCCGCGGTAAAAAAAGCCTTTACCGCGGAGGACGCGGAGAGCGCGGAGTTGGAAACTGTAATTGAACGAAAAGCTCGAGGCTCTGTTGTTGGGTGTGGTCGAAGGCTTGACCGAGTTTTTGCCGGTCAGTTCGACCGCGCATATTCGCGTCGCGCAGGACTTGCTCGCGCAGGACATCAGCAGCGAATACTGGAAAATGTTCGCGATCGTCATCCAGCTCGGAGCGATCCTGGCGGTGGTGGTCTATTTCTGGAAGCGGTTGGTCGCGTTCGTGCAAAGCTATCCGCAGGGGCAGCGCGGCGATCGGACTTGGTGGAATCATCCGCTCGCTATGGTGCTGATCAGTTTCGTCGTCACCGCCTTGCCCTGTTTCTTGATCGACAAACTGATCGACGAGCACCTGGAGAACTTGCCGATGATGGCCGTGGCGCTGATCGTCGGCGGGATCGTGATGTGGCGGGTCGATTGGCGTTACAGCCAGCGGGCGGCGGTCGCCCACACCGAAGAGATGACGCTGCGGCAAGCGATCTTCATCGGCCTGGCGCAAATCCTGGCAGCCGCCTTTCCCGGGACGAGCCGCTCGATGGCGACGATCGCCGGCGGGCAAATCGTCGGGCTGACGCGAGCCGCGGCGCTGGAGTTCAGCTTCTTTCTCTCGATCCCGGTGATGTGCGCCGCCACCGGCTACAAGCTGCTCAAGTTCGTGCTCGGGCACCCGGGCCCGGTTTCGAGCGACCAGTGGCAGGTGCTGGCCATCGGCTTCGGGGTCAGCTTTCTAGTCGCCCTCGCAGTCATCGCCTGGTTCATGCAGTGGGTCCGCCGCCGCGGCTTTCTGCCGTTTGCGATCTATCGCATCGCCGCCGGCATCGCCCTGCTGGTCTGGACGGCGATGTAGCTAAAGCCGGTTTTACCGCGGAGACGCGGAGGGTGAAAGCTGCTTTTCAAGCGCTGTGGCTGATATTGAGCCGGCCAGCTTTCATCCGTATACTTACCGGCTTACTCCATAGGGAAGATGAGCAAATGAAAAGCCAACGGCGGCACGAATTGCAGACGAACTACTTGGCAGACCACCTCGGCACCGCCGCGCAGGCGAGCAAACCGTTCGCGATGTGGGTCACGATCGCGGTCGCCGCAGTCGTCGTCCTGGGCATCGGTTACGGCATCTATGCTTCCCAGACGCACAAGGCCAACTCGGAGGCTTGGGGCGAGTACTACTTCAACATCGGCACCGGCGACGCCGAAGTGTTTCGGCAGGTCGCCGAGGATCATCCGAACACCTCGGCCGCCCACTGGGCTCAGCAGGCCTGGGCCGACAACCAGCTGATGATCGGCCTGGACCAGATCTACACCAACCGCAAGGAAGCCGAAGAGAACATCCAGCGGGCGATCGACGCTTACAACGATGTCCTCAAATCGGCCGACGAAGAGGAACTGAAAAACCGCGCCGCCATCGGTCTGGCCCAAGCCTACGAATCGATCGGCAAACTGGACGACGCCACCCGCTACTATCAACAAGTCGCCAGCAGCGGCCCGGGCCCGTTTGCCAACATGGCCAATGAGCGGCTGCTGTGGATCAAGTCGGGAGAAGGCAAGTCGTTTTACGAATGGTTCGCCAGCGTCCGCAGCACCCCGGCCCCTCCGCCGGCTCTGCCCAGCGACCTGTCGCAGCCCCCGACGATGCCCGACCTGAGCTTTCCTCAGAAGCAAAACCCGTTAACATTGCCTGGGGCAACCGAGGGCGCCGCCTCGACGCAGCCAACGCCGGGCGAGCCAGCATCCGATGCGGCCAAGCCGGGCGAGACACCGAGCCAGCCGGCAGCCGAGCCGACTAAAGCAGCCGAGCCCGCCAAATCGGCTGAGCCCGAAGCCGCGAAGAGCCCTGCGAGCGACGAGTCGTCCGCCGAGGCTCCCAAGCAATAATCGTTTCATTTCCGCTGAGTCTTTGTGTCAGTGGACCTTCGTACCACCCGAGCCTTTGTGTCTGAACCAACCGCTACCCAGCTATTCCAACATTCGGTAGTTGACGACGAAAATGGCCAGCGGATCGATGCGCTGCTGGCCAAACATCTCAATAGCTATAGCCGCGTCTTCCTGCGCAAAGTCGTCCAAGAGGGCGGCGGGCGCGTCAACGGCGAGACGGTCAAACCGAGCTTTCGCGTTCGCGCTGGCCAGCAGGTCGAAATCGATCTGCCTCCGATGCCTCCGGAAGGGCCGCAGGCGGAAGAGATTCCGCTGAGCGTGCTGCACGAAGACGAACATCTGATCGTCATCGACAAACCGCCGGGCATGGTTGTCCATCCGGCCAAAGGTCACTGGAGCGGCACGCTGACCAGCGCCCTGGCGTTTCACTTTGCACAGCTAAGCGATGTCGGCGGCGTGACGCGCCCCGGGATCGTCCATCGGCTCGACCGCGACACCAGCGGCGTGATCGTCATCGCCAAGACCAATACGGTGCATCTGGAACTGGCCGCTCAGTTCGAAACGCGGACGGTCGAAAAAGAATATCTCGCGATCACGCTCGGCAAAGTGCAGCTGGATCGCGACGTCGTCCGCGCGCCGATCGGCCCGCATCCTTATCAGCGCGACAAGATGGCCATCCGCGACGGCCATCCTCAGAGCCGCGATGCCGAAACATGGTACGAAGTGCAGGAACGCTTCGACGGCTATACGCTCGTCAAGCTGCTGCCCAAGACCGGCCGCACGCATCAAATCCGCGTGCATTTAGCGCATATCGGCGCTCCGGTGTTATGTGATCGCCAATACGCCGGTCATGCATCTATCACGCGCGGTCAGCTCGCGCGGCGGCTGGCCAAACGCGAGCCACCGCGTCCGGGCGACGACGAAGTGGTGCTCGAGCGCCAAGCGTTGCATGCGCGGCGGCTGGTCCTGGAACATCCGGTCACCGGCCAACGCATGCAGTTCGAAAGCCCGCTGCCCGCCGACATCACCGCAACGCTGGAAGCACTGCGCAACTGCGCGGCAGCAGGCACGCGGTAGCATCCGGTTTCTTCTTGGTGTCTTCGTGTCTTGGTGGTTATCCGCTTGGGAATGAACCACCAAGACACAAAGACACCAAGGAAAGAAGGGGTTTCGCTATGCAGATCGCCATCACGGGCGCAGGCGGCTTGATCGGACGCGCATTGTGCGAACATCTTCGGTCGGACGGGCATCGCATCGTGCAGTTGGTGCGCGACGAAAGCGAAGCGGTCGACGCCGACCACTGCTGGTGGGACCCCGACTCGGGCATCCGTCAACTCGACAAGCTGCACGGCACCGAGGCAGTCGTGCATCTAGCGGGGCGCAACATCAGCGAACATCGCTGGACCGAGCACGAAAAGGAGTTGATTCGCTCGTCGCGGGTCGATGCTACCGAGCGACTCTGCCGCGACTTGCGCAAGCTTCCTGCGCCCCCTGCGGTGTTTCTCTCAGCTTCGGCGATCGGCATCTACGGCGACTGTGGCGACAGCATCGTCACCGAAGAGCATCCGCCGGGCAGCGATTTTTTAGCGCAAACCTGCGTGGCTTGGGAAGCGGCCGCCGCGGGACTCGAGACAGCAGGCGTCCGCGTCGTGCACACGCGCTTCGCCATGGTCCTCTCGCCCGACGGCGGAGCGCTGGCCAAGGTGCTGCCGCTGTTTCGCCGCGGCTTGGCGGGCAATCTCGGCAGCGGCGATCAGTACTGGAGCTGGATCTTGCTCGAGGACGTGGTGCGAGGCATCGCCTGGCTCTTGGCCAACGAGATCGCGGCCGGATCTTTCAACTTCGCGGCCCCCGAGCCGGTGACCAACGCCGAGTTCACTCGCACGCTGGCCAGCGCTCTGCATCGCCGGCCCTTTTTTTCGGTGCCCGAGTTTGCGCTGCGCTTGATGACCGGTGAATTGGCCGACGCGGTGCTGCTGTCGAGCTGCCGCGCGGTTCCCGCCCGGCTCACCGCAATGGGCTTTGAGTTCTCCGCCAGCACGCTCCGCGAAGCGTTTCAACGTCTGCTCTAACTTTTGAAGTTGCGCAATGTTTGTAACCCGACGCGTAAGCGAGGGACGAACCTGCGACAGCGGCCTGCTAGACCTTGCTTGGTTTTGCGACGCCCCATCCAAGGCCGCGCAACACGAAAGCAATTTGCTAAATCATGAGCCAGGGGCAATTTTCACTTTTAAGGCGGGTTCGTCCCTCGCTTACGCGTCGGGTTTCAAAAGTCGCAACTTTTGGAACTGTAACTCAGCGCCCTCTGCGTCTGCACTCTGCGTCTCTGCGTTAAAAAAAGAACGAGACGTTACACCGCCACGTGCCGCAGCGGACTGAAGCGCACATAGTTGATATGCCGGTAGAGATCCGAACGCTGGAGCAGTTCGTTGTGCGTGCCGACATCGGCGATGTGATGATCGTGCAGCAGAATGATCTGATCGCACTGGCGAAGCGTCGTTAGCCGCTGTGGCAAGAGCACCGTGATGCAGTCGGGTTTGACCAGCGAGCGAATTGCTTCGAATGTCTCTTGCTCGGTCTTGCTATCGACGCGCGTGGCCGGTTCTTCGAGCACGACGATCGACGGTTGGCGCAGGATCGCTCGGGCGATGCCCAGCCGGAACGGCGTGTCGGGCAAGAATCGATCGTCGGCTGGGGTGATGATCGTCGCGGTTCCCTCAGGCAAGCGCTGCACCGCTTCCAGAGCGCGAGCCGCTCGCAGCGCGTCGAGCACGCCGGCGGCACCTTGCACCTTGCGGCCGCCGAACAAGTTATCGTCGACCGTCGCAGTGACGAGCGGGCCACCTTCCGAGACCCAGATCCCCAGACGCTTCATCGCCTCGGGCTCGATATCGGCAACCGACGTGTTGTCGACCAACATGCGGCCGCTGACCGGCCGACCGATCCCCAGCAGCAATTCCATCAAGGCCGAAGCTTGCAGTCGCTGGCTGGCGACCACTCCGATCAGCTTGCCCGGTTCAAACTGCGCGGTGACGTTCTGAAGCAGCCTGCGGCCGCTGCTGTCTTGAACGGTGACGTGTTCCAGCTCGACCCGCTCGGTGACGCGAGCCAGCTTCTTGGGCTCGAGCACCGGCAAGCGCTCGGCCGGCAGCGCCAAGAATCGCAGCAGATCTTCGGTAGCAGTTTGCACGCTGCGAAGTTCGCGAGCGCTCCGCTGCAGCCGGATCGCACTGACGGCAACGCCCACGCATGCGAGCAAGAAGGTCAGCGAGCCGGCCAGCGTCAGCGTGCGGTCGGGCCTGAGCACTTGGACCGAAACCAGAAAGAGGAACAAGCATCCGAGCAAGCCGGTCAGGGCGACGACCAGCGGCGTCTTCCAAGCCGAACTGACCAGACTCCGCACTGCCTCCTTGCGATACGCGGCCAGTTCTTCGCGAAAGCTCGAGCGAATCTCGTCTTCGGCGTGCACCGATTCGAGCAGCGGACCTTGCAGGCACAGAGCCATGACTTGGCCGCGTCGCTGCGTGGCTCGCTCGCGCACAACCGGCAGGCTGGTGCGGCGA
>JBQCEI010000943.1:0-3508 GCA_051960375.1 Aureliella sp.
CAGGCCTCTGATGTGCAGAACCTGCCAAGCAGGTTTGCCTTCACCGCATTTTTCCTAAGGCCGCGAAGCGGCCGAAAGAAGAGAAGAGTAGACGGGCACAGTCAGCCGACTTGCCGGGTGCTGACGGCAAGGGACTGCCGTCCCACAGTTAGGCCACGATCTTTTCTCGCAGCCTGAAACGGCACGGCCGGTGGCGTTGAAGGCAGCGCTAGCGGCTGCCAGCCGAACGTAGCACATCAGGCCTCTGATGTGCAGAACCTGCCAAGCAGGTTTGCCTTCACCCCATTTTCCCTAAGAGCGTCCGGAAAAAATGACGTTTTATAAGATCAAGAATCGCAGGCAGATTAAAGCGCAGGTCAACCGGAGAAGGGCGTCATGAATTTCGGTGAGACGATCCAGACGGCGTCGCAAGCGACCGAAGGAATGCAGCCACGCGATCGTCCGCTCGACAAACCAGCGGAGCGTCCCCAGCCCGCTGCCATGCTGTTGGCCTTTTTTTCTCAGCTGCGGCGTGACGCCAAGCCATCGCAGCAGAATTCTCAATGGCTCGCAGTCGTATCCGGCGTCGCCTTGGAGTCGAGCCGGCCGTCGACGTTTCGGTCCTGGTTTGCCGCCCACCGCCGGCATGTTCAATACGATGTTCAGCGCTTGGGTGACTTCATTGACGTTGGCCGCCGTTACCGTCGCATTCAGAGGAATGCCGTGTGCGTCGGTCAGCACGTGATGTTTGCTGCCGGATTTGCCGCGATCCGTGGGATTTGGCCCCGTGTCCTCGCCTCCCTCCGGGGCCTTGCAAAAAGACGCGTCGATCAATGCCCGCGACCAATCGATCTGATCGGCGTTATTGAGTTCGGCAAGGAGCAGCGCATGCAGCTTCATCCAGACACCGGCCTGATGCCAACGGCGCAAGTATTCGCGGCACGTTTTACCGCAGCCGCAGCCCAAATCGGCGGGCAAGTCGTCCCAGGCGATGCCAGTTTTGAGAACGAACAGGATGCCAGTCATGATCTTGCGGTAGTCCAGAGGCTTGCGTCCCGGGTAACGGAAATGCCGGGGCGGAGCTTGCGGCAGCAACGGCTCAACTCTGGCCCAAAGTTCATCGCTCACTAGCGGTTTCATGGCTTGTCCTCCTTAAGGCTCAACCTTCAGATGATCAAGCTGCTGCGTTCGTGTCAACACACTCATTTTTTCCGGACGCTCTAAGGCCGCGAAGCGGCCGAAAGAAGAGAAGAGGTAGACGGGCAAAGTCGGCCGCTGGCGCGGGTGCTGACGGCAAGGGACAGCCGTCCCACAGTTAGGCCACCAACCTTTCTCTTCGAACTCGCACCGTGGTGCGGTTTTTCATACACTGGGCGCAGTCGCCCTAGAAAAACTTGCACATCTCTATCTCACAAGGCCCGCATGCAGCATGGCAGCCGTCGATACTCCGATCGATAACTTGGCGGAACTCGCTACCGAACCCGAAGCGCACGTGCCGCCGCTGATGGCCGATCGCTCGTTCTGGGGTCTGGCCGTCACACAGTTTCTCGGCGCCTTCAACGACAATCTCTACAAACAGCTCATCTTGCTGCTGGCGGTGCCCGTTGCCGCAGCCGCGGCGGTGGCAAAAACCAGCGAACAAGATGTTCAGGGGTGGGCTTTGCTGGTGTTCTCGATCCCGTTCGTGCTCATGAGCGGATTTGCTGGCTACCTGTCGGATCGCTATAGCAAACAACCGATCATCTGGCTGTGCAAAGTGGCCGAGATCGGCGTCACGCTGTTGGCACTCGTCGCCTTTCTGGCCTACCAGTCGACCGGGATGGCTGGAACGTGGATCGTCCTGTTTTTGATGGGGACGCACAGCGCGTTCTTTGGCCCGCCGAAGTACGGCATCTTGCCGGAGCTGTTTCGCGCGCGGGACTTGGCTCGAGCCAATGGCATCATCTTGATGTCTACGTTCCTCGCGATCATCTTCGGAACCGTCGCCGCGGGCGGGCTGCACGACTGGCTGGTCGGCGATAGCGGACAGACCGAGAACTTGTGGCTCGGCTCGCTCGTCTGTGTCGGCATCGCGGTGGCCGGTACGATTTCGGCGTCGCTCATCCGCCGCACTCCGGCCGCTCAGCCCGATTTGCCGATGACGGCCGACATGTGGGGCGTCAGCCGCGAAGTGCGGCAGATGCTGGCCGCTGACAGGCCGCTGCTGATCGCGCTGTTCGCTTCGTGCGTCTTCTGGCTCGTCGCGGGACTGGCGATGCCGACGATCAATGCGCTTGGCTTAAGGCAACTCGCGCTCGACAAGACGCAGACCAGCTTGCTGACCGCTTCGATCGCGCTGGGGATCATGGCCGGCGCGATTCTCGCCGGCTTCATCTCGCGCTTCGGCAAGACCGATCGCCTGGTGACCGTCGGGCTGTGGGGCATCCTTGGAGCTCTCATCGCCCTGGGCTTATGGCAGGGCGAAGCCAAGCACGTGCTCGGGCAGTACGGCAGCATCGTCGCTCTGATCGCGCTGGGGATCTTTGCCGCCATTTATTCCGTGCCACTGCAAGTCTTCCTGCAGCAGCGTCCGCCCTCGGAGCTCAAGGGGCGAATGATCGCCACGATGAACCAAGCCAACTTCGTCGGCATTCTCATCGCCGGCCCGATGTATCAGCTCTTTGAGCGACTAGCCACTTGGGCCGGCTGGCCGATCTCGAGCGTCTTTTGGATGATCGGCTTGCTCGTGTTGCCGCTGGCGGTGTTTTATCGGCTCGATTCCGAGGCCGATCGGTAAGAGGGTTTAACCGCGGAGGACGCGGAGAAAAACCTGGAGTAGAAATGCGAACGCGACGAGCTCCGTGCGGGCCGATATTGCACGAAACGTCGTCGCGTCGCTGTTCGCAAGTTTGTGTTGGAAATCAGGCGCATCCCAGGTCGTTGCAACCTCGGACGCGCCCGACATAAGCGAGTTGTCGCACACTTCATGCCAAATAGCTGCCAGCTCGTTCGGGCAGCGTGAAAAAGAACCGCGACTATCTGCCGCGTGGAGCAAAACTCCATGACTCAGTGAGCGCGGGCACAGGCAGCGCTCGCCGAACAGACCATCGGCGCCCGTGGATCAGGCGTAGTGGCAGGAGAGCAGCCATCGCTCGTGGCGGTCTAAAGCGCGGGGTGGGCGTTCGGGCTTCACCCGCGAAGCCTGATGTCCGTTCGGAGTGATTGACCGCTGGGTATAGATCACCAAGCGAGCGATTCGGTATGTCGGGCTGCCGGGAAGAGCTTACCGCGCACCTCTAAGCACGCTTCTTCGCCCCAAAGGGGCAGCAACATAATAGCCTGGGGCAGAGCGGAGCGGCCGCCAAGCCGCGAAGCGCCGCCCCAGGTTATCAATCCGGTTCGGCACGGTCGCCCTGAAAGGGCAAAACAAGAGTTTGTTGCGCCCTTTCAGGGCTACCGATGGATCGTGCGACCCTACCCGGGGCGGCGCTCCGCAGCTGGCGCTGCTACGCTCTGCCCCGGGCTATTATGTTGCTGCCCCTTTGGGGCG
>JBQCEI010000944.1:0-11102 GCA_051960375.1 Aureliella sp.
GGCCGAGTTCGGTCAAGGGATAAGCATAGAACCATTCGATCAGCGCCACCAAGCGACCACGATCTTCCAGAATGAACAAGATGTCGTGGTCCCAGCCATATTCGCCGATCAAACCTTGCCATGAAGCCTTAGCAGGCGCGGGCGGCTCATCGGGCAAGCGCTCGTAGCGCTGATCGTTAATCGATAAACTTCCGTCGCTCTGCGGGCGAACTTCGGGTCCGTAACCGAGAACGTCGTCGACCACCAAGTCGCCGCTCCCTGCGAGCGCTCGCAACTGGCTATGCAGCGCAGCGTGCTTCATCGTCAGGCGGCCGTTCCCATACGACAGCTCGACGATCGCGTCGCCCGATCGATAGCTGCCAACGAGTGACTCAGCGCGCTCGGCCGCCACTGGCTCGGTGCGCGGGTAATCGGGCAGCGGCTTTCCGGCGCGCTGGGCCAGCAGCAGACTGAGCGCATAGTTGGCCAGTCGTTCCACCGTGCCGTTGGCGCAGTCGAGGGCGGCGACCGCTGCAACGCCGAGCCGCTGGTCGGGGAGCATTTCCAGCTGCGTCGCGCAGCCATACACTGCGCCGCCATGACCGATCTTGCGCTCCCCATCGAGCTGGCCAACGTGGAACCCAATGCCAAAACTCTGTGGCTTGCCCTCAGCATCTTTCTGAGGCGTGGTCATCAGCTCGATGGTCTCGGCTTTGAGCAAACGGCCATCCGCATGCCGGCCAGCGTTATTCATGCAGCCGATGAACTTGGCCAGGTCTTTCACCGTAGAGTACATGTTGCCGGCCGGCGCGGTCCCCAAGGAAAACTGCGGAGCGGCAAAGCGCCGCCCCTCGAGCGTCCACATCGTCGCCGGTGCGAGCCGCCGATCGACTTCAGGCGTGCGCACGAACGTGCTGCTGGTCATGCCGAGCGGTTGGAAAATCGTTTGCTCGATCCGCGCGGCATAGTCGGTCGCTGTGCTCGCTTCAAGCGCAGCGCCCACGACGGCGATGGCAGCGTTCGAGTACTTGGTGCGAGTGTCGGGCGGATAGACGAGCGCAGTCTGATTGAGACTTTTCACCGTATCGGCCAGCGACGGTTCGAGCGGATCGAAGTAGTGCCCCACCGGCGGCTCGCGCACCAGTCCCGAGCGATGCGACATGAGCTGCCGCAACGTGATCGGCGTATCGCTCGAGTTCTTGGGCTGAAAGGAAGGCAGAACCTTTTGCACCGGCGCATCGAGATCGAGCTGGCCGCTTTCGACCAGCTGCATGACGGCGACGTCGGTGAATAGTTTGGAGACACTGCCGACGCGGTAGATCGTATCGGCCGTCGCCGGCTCGCGGCGCTCGGGATCGACATAGCCGAAACCATCGGCATAGACGACGCGATCGCCGTCGACGACCGCAATCGAGAAAGCCGGCAAGTCTTTAGCTGCGACTTCGTACTGGATGGCCGACTGAAGTTTTTCCAGCGCCGCAGCATGCGGAGTGGATGGAGAGGTTTGCGACTGCGCAAGACACGGCGAAGTCAGCAAGACCACCAATCCCATGCCCGACCATAGAACCGAGGCGTTGAAACGCAGCACGCAACCCAGCATCATCGGGGGCCTCCCAAGAGAAAATCACTCAGGGTCTTCTTTGTGACTTAGTGTCTTGGTGGTTCATAGTAGACGGTAACCACCAAGACACAAAGACACCAAGAAGACGTTCCTGTGCAAAGAGTTGCATGGCGATGCCATGATTGTGACAACACTGGCCGAAGTGGAAGTCTACTGGCAACCCTTGCCGCGTTGGGGGATACTACTCCAGGCGGCGCTCCGGTAGGCCGCTGTATCAATTGTTTTCAGTGAAAGGTGGGTAGCGATGACGCAATTGGTGAGTGGTTGGCGGCGCAGAAGCTGTGCCTCGCGAACTTGGCTGTTCAGTGGACTCCGAGGCCTGTTCGTGTTGCTGGCGCTGGCCGGCGTTGCCCGCGCGGCTGATCCGCTCGATTGGCCCGTGTGGCGCGGCCCCGAGATGAACGGCATCTCGCGCGAGAAAGGCTTGCCCGACAAGTGGTCACCCAAGGGCGAAAACCTGTTGTGGATGAAACCCGAGTATGCCACGCGCTGCACCCCGATCGTGCTCAACGGCAAGATCTACTTTGTCTGTCGCTCGGAACCCGAGACGACCAAGGAAGGCGAGAAGACCGTGTGCCTCGACGCCAAGACCGGCGAGACGATTTGGGAGAGCGTGCACAACGTCTTCCTGTCCGATGCTCCGGCCGAGCGCGTCGGCTGGTCGAGCCCCGTAGGCGATCCGGTCACCGGCAACATCTACGTGCTGGGACTCGGTTGCCAGTTCCAGTGCCTCGATGGCCAGACCGGCAAGGTGCTGTGGGAACACTCGATGAGCGAAGAGTACGGCATGCTGAGCACCTACGGCGGCCGCACGAACTTTCCCGTCGTCTTTGAAGATCTGGTGATCATCAGCGGCATCATGACCCAGTATGGCGAGAACGCCCTTCCGGCTCACCGCTTCGTCGCTTTCGACAAGCGCACCGGCGCAGCGGTCTGGTTCGCCAGCACGCGCCCGCGGCCGGAAGACACGACTTACAGCACCCCAGTCTTCACCGTCTTCAACGGTCAAGCGGCGATGGTCGTCGGCGCCGGCGACGGGGCGGTCTACGCCTTCAAGCCTCGCACCGGCGAAATCATTTGGAAGTACCAAGCCTCAGGCCGCGGGCTGAACGTTCCGCCGGTGATCGTCGACAACATCGTCTACATGGGTCACGGCGAAAAGAACACGGCTAACCCGAACATCCTCGGAGCGGTCTTCGCATTCGACGGCCGCGCTCAAGGCGAGATCAAGGAAGAAGACTTGCTCTGGAAAATTCCTAAGAAGACGGTCAGCTGGAGCAGCCCGCTGGTGATCGGAGATCGCGTGTACTTTATCGAAGACGGCGCCCAGATGCTGATCGTCGATCGATCCAGCGGCAAGCTCATCGGCGAGAAGAAACTCGGCCGCAACATGCGCGGCTCGCCACTGTACGTCGACGGCAAGATCTACGTCGGTGAAAACGCCGGCAACTTCTGGATCCTCAAGCCGAGCGACAAGGGAGTTGAAGAAGTCTCGCGCGTCCGTCTCAACAACGAAGAAATTCTCTCCTCGCCCGTCGTTTCGCACGGACGAATCTATCTGACGACCAGCAAGGGCCTGTACTGCATCGGCAAGGAAGGGGTCGAGCCGTCGGCCGATCCGATCCCGCCGCAGCCGCAGGAGACCCCGCGCGATCAGGATCGCGACGTCGCTCACCTGCAAATCGCGCCGGTCGAAGCCATGCTGGCTCCCGACCAGTCGGCCGCCTATCAGGTGCGCGGCTACAACAAGAATGGCCAATTCCTCAAGCTGGTCGACGCGCAGTTCTCGGTCGAAGGCCCCGGCACGATCGACGGCAAAGGGAACTTCAAGGCGGCTGCCGACGCCAAGCACCAGGTCGTCCACATCACCGCCAAATCGGGCGAACTGACCAGCGTGGCCCGGGCCCGCGTCATTCCGCCGCTGCCGTGGAAATTCGACTTCAACGACAAGCAAGTTCCCCCGACTTGGATCGGCGCCGCTTACCGGCACCAGCCCAAAGAATTTGAAGGGGAGCAGATGCTGGTTAAAATCTCAACAATCCCCAAGGGAACGCGCAGCCAGTCTTGGATGGGTTGGCCGCAGTTGCACGACTACACGATCCAGGCCGATTTCTACGCCCCGGGCGAGCAGGCCGATCGTCCTGACATGGGCTTGATCGACCAGCGTTACACCTTGGACCTAATGGGCAAGGATCAGTTGCAGCTCCGCTCGTGGACCTCGCGACTGGAACTGCGTTTTGCCAAGACGATCGATTTCCCCTGGAAGGCCAAGCAGTGGTACACCATGAAGTTCCAGGCGGAAAACAATGATTCGGGCGTAACGCTGCGGGGCAAAGTTTGGCCGCGCGGCGAACAGGAACCGGCGGACTGGTCGATCGAAGCGACCGACGAAACGCCCAACAAGCACGGAAGCCCAGGCTTGTTCGGCAATGCAACCAGTGCCGAGTTTTACATCGATAATGTGAGCGTAACTCCTAACGAAAAGAAGGCGAAATAAACATGCGCAAGAAGTTTTGGCACCTTTGCTTGGCAGCCGCCTCGCTGGCCGCTGCAGGGCCTCTGGCGGCCCAGGACGGCCAGTCCTACGACGCCACGGCGGAAACCTACAAGCTGATCAAGCAGCTGAAGGTCGGCCCGCACGACTGGCCTCAGTGGGGCGGCTCGTCGCTCCGCAACAACGTCCCCGACGCCAAGACGATCCCGACCGAATGGGACGTCGAATCGGGCAAGAACATCCGCTGGTCGATGGCGCTGGGCTCGGAAACCTACGGCAACCCAGTGGTCGCCAATGGTCAGGTCTACGTCGGCACCAACAACGGCGCGGCTTACCTGAAGCGTTATCCGGCGACGGTCGACCTGGGCTGCTTGCTGTGCTTCTCGGAAAAGGACGGCAAGTTTCTGTGGCAGCACTCCAATGAGAAACTGCCCACCGGCCGCGTCAACGACTGGCCCGACCAAGGCGTCTGCAGCGCTCCGCTGGTCGACGGCGATCGCCTGTGGTACGTCAGCAACCGCGGCGAAGTCGTCTGCCTGGATACGGCCGGCTTCCACGACAATGAAAACGATGGGCCTTTCAACAAAGAACCCAACGAAAACAAAGACGAAGCCGATGTCGTGTGGAAACTCGACATGATGAAGCAACTGGGCGTCTCGCAGCACAACATGGCGAGCTGCTCGGTCACCTGCGCCGGCAACGTACTGTTCGTCAACACGTCCAACGGTGTCGATGAGGGCCACGCCAATCTGCCGGCCAGTCAAGCCCCGAGCTTCATCGCGGTCAACCGCGAGAACGGCCAAGTGATCTGGACCGACAACTCGCCCGGCTCCAACGTCCTGCACGGCCAATGGTCGTCGCCGACCTACGGCATCCTGGGCGGCGTGCCGCAAGTCCTCTTCGGCGGCGGCGACGGTTACCTGTACAGCTTCGCTCCCGAAGGGGAGAACGGTAAGAGCAAACTGCTCTGGAAGTTCGACTGCAACCCGAAGGAATCGCTGTACGTGCTGGGTGGCTCGGCCACCCGCAACCACATCATCGCTACGCCGGTCATCTATGACGGCCTGGTCTACGTCGCCGTCGGCGAAGACCCCGAGCACGGCGAAGGCAACGGCCACTTGTGGTGCATCGATCCGAGCAAGCGCGGCGACGTGAGCCCGACGTTGGTCTACAACTCGAAAGACCCGAGCAAGCCGCTTCCGCACAAGCGTCTGCAGGCCCTCGTTTCGAAGTCGGGCGACTTCGAGCGCGACAATCCGAACTCGGCCGCCATCTGGCACTACGTCGGTGCAGACCCCGAAGAGTTCGAAACGACCATGCACCGCACCTGCGGCACCGTCGCGATCAAGAACGGCTTCTTGTTCGTCGCCGACTTCAGCGGCGTGTTCCATTGCCTGGATGCCAAGACCGGCAAGCCTCATTGGACGTACGACATGTTCGCCGCATCGTGGGCTTCGCCGCTGATCATCGAGGACCGCGTCTACATCACCGACGATGAAGGCGAAGTCGCGATCTTCAAGGTGTCGAAGGAAATGGAGAAGATCAACGAGTTCAACATGGACAGCGCCATCTTCACCACTCCGGTGGCCGCCAACGAAACGCTGTTCATCGCCAACCGCAACCGCATCTACGCCGTCGCAGAAGGGGCTCAGAGCTCCAGCGAAGGCGACAAGTAAGCGACCAACCTTCAACACTTACGAAAAAGCCCAGGGTGCAAACCCTGGGCTTTTTTTATGCTCGTTCCCAGGCAGAGCCTGGGAACGAGCGATGCGCTTACTTGGTGGTCGCGGCCAGCGATGCTGAGGGCTGCGATGGATGGGTCGCCTGGAAGCGTTCCTGGAGCGAGAGCACGTCGAACTCTTCTTCGCCGATGGCTTCCATCGCTTTGATCGCAGCTACCGCGGCGGCCATGGTGGTGATGCACGGCACGCCGTGCTGCACCGCGGCAGCCCGAATGCGGCCTTCATCGGTCCGAGCCCCTTTGCCGCTGGGCGTGTTGAGGATCAGCGACACTTCTTCGTTCTTCAAGTAGTCGATCAAGTTCGGATTGCCTTCGGCGATCTTCTTGACGCGCGTCACCGGGATCTGAGCCGCTTCGATCGTGTCGGCCGTTCCGGAGGTCGCCAGCAACTTAAAGCCCATCAGATGCAACCGCTTGGCCAGGTCGGCCAGGCCGCCGCGCTGCCGAGCGTTGATGCTCAGGAACACATTGCCTTGGCTAGGCAACACGACGCCGGCCGCGAGCTGGCTCTTGGCAAAGGCGATCGAGAATCGCTCGCTGATGCCCATCACCTCGCCGGTGCTCCGCATTTCGGGGCCCAGCACGATGTCGACGCCGGCGAATTTGCGGAACGGGAAGACGCTCTCTTTGATCGAAACTTGCATCGGCACCGGCTCGCTGGTCACACCCAGCTCGGCCAGCTTCTTGGCGGCCATCACCTTGGTAGCCAGCCGCGCGACCGGCACGCCAGTCGCCTTGGCCACAAACGGCACCGTGCGGCTGGCTCGCGGGTTGACTTCGAGTACATAGACCTTCGCGTGGCCGTCTTCCTGCTTGATGGCATACTGCACGTTCATCAGGCCGACGACTTTCAGTCGCTTGGCCATCGCCCAGGTCGCTTCGCGGATTTCCTGGATGAGTGCCTGCGAGAGGCTGTACGGGGGAATCACGCAAGCCGAATCGCCCGAGTGCACGCCCGCTTCTTCGATGTGCTCCATGATGCCCATGACGACGACATCTTCGCCATCGCAAATCGCATCGACGTCGACCTCGATCGCATCCTCGAGGAAGCGGTCGATGAGGACCGGTTGGCCTTGAGCGACGACGAAGGCTTCGGCGACGAAGCGTTCGAACTGCGATTGATCGTAGCAGATCTCCATCGCCCGGCCGCCGAGCACGAAGCTCGGCCGCACCAGCGCCGGGAAGCCGACCTTTTGGGCTTCGCTGCGCGCCTGGGCCATCGTGCGAGCGATCGCGTTGTTGGGTTGTTTCAGCCCCAGTTCGTTGAGCAGCTTCTGGAACTTCTCACGATCCTCGGCCGTTTCGATCGTATCGACGCTCGTGCCGATGATCGGCACGCCGGCCGAAGCGAGCGCACGGGCCAGGTTCAGCGGCGTTTGACCGCCGAACTGGACGATCACGCCATCGGGCTCGATGCGATCGCAGATGTTCAGCACGTCTTCGGTCGTCAGCGGTTCGAAGAACAACAAGTCGCTCGTGTCGTAGTCGGTGCTGACCGTCTCAGGGTTGCTGTTGACCATCACCGATTCAATGCCCATCTCGCGGAGAGCGAAACTGGCGTGGCAGCAGCAGTAATCGAACTCGATGCCCTGACCAATGCGGTTCGGTCCGCCGCCGAGGATCATGACGCGGCGCTTGTTTGCGTTCTTGGGCGGTGCTTCGTCTTCCTGCTCGTAAGTGCTGTAGTAATACGGCGTGTACGCTTCGAATTCGGCCGCGCAGGTATCCACTGACTTGAAGGTCGCGATGATGCCGTGGCGTTTGCGCCAGTTGCGAACTTCCATTTCATCGCTGCCGACCAGCTTGGCGATCTGGCGGTCGGAGAAACCGAACTGCTTGGCCAAGCGCATCAGCCGCGGGTCGAGCGCCGCGAGCGAATCGACCTTGGCCAGCTCATCTTCCATCTCAACAATTTCAAACAACTGATCGAGGAACCACGGATCGATATGCGTGATCTTGTGGATCTCTTGCAGCGACATGCCCGCCTTCATTGCGTAGCGCAGAAACCACACGCGATCCGGATTGGGGCGCGAGAGTTTGTTGCGAATTTCGTCGGCATCGGGTTGGCGATCGGTGTCCCAGAGATCCTTGCTGTCGCAGCCAAAGCCGAAGGCGCCCACTTCCAAGCCGCGGAGGGCTTTCTGGAACGACTCCTTGAAGGTGCGGCCGATGGCCATCGTTTCGCCGACGCTCTTCATCTGCGTTGTGAGCGTCGAATCGGCTTCGGGGAATTTTTCAAAAGCGAACCGCGGGATCTTGGTCACGACGTAGTCGATCGTCGGTTCGAAGCAGGCGACCGTCTTGCGGGTGATGTCGTTGGGCAGTTCCCACAAACGGTAGCCCACTGCCAGCTTGGCTGCGATCTTGGCGATCGGGAAACCGGTCGCCTTGCTGGCCAGCGCGCTGGAGCGGCTGACGCGCGGGTTCATCTCGATGACGATCATGCGGCCGTTGGCAGGATTGATCGCGAACTGAATATTCGAGCCGCCGGTCTCGACGCCGATCTCGCGGATCACCGCCAGCGAAGCATCGCGCATCCGCTGATACTCTTTGTCGGTCAGCGTCTGCGCGGGGGCGACCGTGATCGAATCGCCCGTGTGCACTCCCATCGGATCGAAGTTTTCGATCGAGCAAATGATCACGACGTTGTCATCGACGTCGCGCATCACTTCCATCTCGTATTCTTTCCAGCCGATGATCGACTCTTCGATCAAGATCTGGCTGATCGGCGACTGCGTCAGGCCGTTGCGGACCAGGGCGTCGAATTCGTCGCGATTGTAGGCGATCGCCGAGCCGCTGACGCCGAGCGTGAAGCTCGGGCGGACCACGCAGGGCAAGCCGATCGAGGGCAGGGCGCGACGAGCTTGTTCGAGCGTGGTGACGACCTCGCCCTTGCAGACCTCGAGGCCGATCTTTTCCATGGCCGCCTTGAACTGGTCGCGTTCTTCGGCTTTGGCGATCACGGCCGGATTGGCGCCGATCATTTCGACGCCGTATTTTTCCAGCACTCCGTTGCGGGCCAGGTCCATGCCGATGTTCAGGCCCGTCTGCCCGCCCAGCGTCGGCAGCAGCGCGTCGGGCCGCTCGCGCTCGATGATCTTTTCAACCACTTGCCATGTCAGCGGTTCGATGTAAGTGCGATCTGCCAGGGCCGGATCGGTCATGATCGTGGCCGGATTGCTGTTGACCAGCACGACTTCGTAGCCCTCTTCGCGCAGGGCCTTGCACGCCTGCGTGCCCGAGTAATCGAATTCACAGGCCTGACCGATGACAATCGGGCCCGATCCAATCAGCAAAATCTTCTTAATATCAGTTCGGCGTGGCACTTGGGGTTGCTTTTCCTATCTCTCGAGCATCTCGCCCCACGAAGGGGGTGCGGAAAATAAAATTTCCCAAGGGTATCACGCCTCCCAAGAGTTCGACAAGGGGAGCCACGCGGGGCGCCGGGCAAGATGACGAGAGGCCGCAGGCAAACGCCCCCAAAATGGTTTACCGCGGAGACGCAGAGAGCGCAGAGTCATCCTCGGCGCTCTCCGCGCCTCCGCGGTAAAAAGGGCTTTGAGAGCTACTTGCGGAACTGTGCGTACTCTTCGAGAGTGATGATGCCATCCTTGTTGGCATCGGCGCCGTCGGGCTTGATGACCATCGCACTCCATTCGTCGACCGTGAGCTGACCGTCCTTGTTCGTGTCGTATTTGTCGATCAAGCGTTTAGCCCACTGCAGCCTCGCTTCGTCGGGCGAGGCCGTAGAGCTGGTGGAAGCCGACGCAGTGGTCGAACTTGAGGAGCTCGAGCTCGCCGTGCTGCTGGTGCTGCTGCTCACCGAAGGGGCCGAGGCGCCGTTCTTGAGCGAAGCGAGGCACTCGCGGCCGGTGATGATGCCGTCGCTGTTGAGGTCGAACTTGGCGAACTCGGCGACTTTGTCATCGGTCCACAAGGTGCTGTACTCGTGCATCATGACTTGCCCGTCGCCGTTGGCATCGCTGCGAGCGAACCAGTCGGGCAGCCCCTTGGTGGAGTCGGCTTTATCGCGCGTGCTGCCCGAGCGATACGACTTGGCATCGGCCTTCTTGTCTTTTTGGCTCGAGTCGCCGCCGCCATCGTCGCGCGAGCCCCAACCGCCGCCGCCCGAATCGCCGCCACGTCCGCCCCAGGGACCGCCACCCGAGAAACCGCCGGGTCCGCCGGAAAAGCCTCCGCGGCTGTCTCCGCCGCGGCTGTCTCCGCCGCGACCGCTCCAACCGCCGCCGCCCCACGGGCTCATGCTCGCCATCCGCGACCGCGGATCGCTACTGTTGTTGCTGCCGCCCGGCTGCGGCTGATCGCCCAGCCGGCGCTTGGCGTAGCGGACCGCCAGTTCGGACTTGTTCAGTTTGCCGTCGCGGTTGCGGTCGAACTGCATCGGATCTTCCGACCAGCGTCCGCGGCTGAGTTCGTCTTGCGAGAGGACGCCGTCTTTGTTGTTGTCGTAGCGTTTGATGCGGTCTTCCGCTTCGCGCAGATCGCGTTCTTCGATCTTGATCGACGAATTCTCATCGGCCAGCCCGAAGCCTTGCACCGCGGGCAGCTCTTCGACCTTGTCAAAGCCGGGCACGAGCGGTTCGGGCTCGGCGGGCTTGGTGCTGGTCCCTGGAGCTCCGGTCGGTCCGCCGCCGGGGCTGCCCCCCATTCGCTCTTGGCGCATGCGGTCCATCTCAGCGGCGAGGCGGTCCAGCGGAACCGGCCGGTTCAGATCGATGCGCGGATTGTTTTGAGCCATGCGTTCAAGGAAGAAGCGAGCCGGCCCTTCGCGTTCGTCGGGATCGAGCATGCCGTTGCTGTTGCGGTCGAAACGCTTGAGCATATCGATCGGCGAGAACCCGCCCGGTGAGAATCCTCCGGGAGGGCCGCCGCCGAAGCCTCCCGGCGGGCCACCGCCGAAACCGCCTCGAAAGCCACCGCTGTCTCCCCCGCGCCAGCTGCCGCGGTCGCCGCCGCCCCAGTCGCCGCGCTGAGCCCATGCCAGCGGCGCAGTAGCGATCCAGCAGCCCAGCGTCAGGCCGCCGACTTTCAGCCAGTTGCGCGTCGCGATCGCCCTGTACCACCAGCTCGCCCGGATGTCGCTCGCTCGGATTTTCACCGCAGAACCTCTTATTTCAGCCGCCGAAACAGCCCCATCTCGCCCGGTTTAGCCTCTTCGGCCCCACTTCTATCCTACGTCGCTCTCCAGGCATTAACCCCCGGCGGCGCAGAAGGTTCCGCCCGCCGCCCCCGCCACGGCCTCTTCT
>JBQCEI010000945.1:0-3787 GCA_051960375.1 Aureliella sp.
GCCTCCGGCTGCGGCTCGCGCGGCCAGTAGGTCGACCGCCTGGGTGAACGTCAGCTCCTCAGGCTTGGATTCCTTGGGCAAGCTGGCGTTGGTTTCGCCGTCGGTCACGTAGGGACCGTAGCGACCGTCAAGCAACTGAATCGGATTGCCGGTGACCGGGGATGCTTCGAACGTCTTCAGCGGCTCCTTCTTGGCGGCAGCTCGTCCTCGGCCGGTCGTCTTCGGCTGAGCGAGCAGCTCGAGCGCTTGTTCGTAGGTGACGTCGATCGGCGAAAGTCCCGCCGGCAGGCTCCGCGTTTCCGAACCGCACTGGATGTAAGGACCGAACCGGCCGTCGCGGGCGATGATCGACTCTTGCATTTCGGGATGCGTTCCGAGATCGCGCGGCAGCGACAGGAGTTTCAGCGCAATATCCAGGTTCACATCGTCGACGCTCATCCCCTTGGGGATCGAAGCGTTCTTCGGCTTCTCATCGTCGCCGCTGGCGCCCAGTTGCACGTAAGGACCGAAGCGGCCGTTCTTGATGTAGATCGGCTTGCCGGTTTCCGGATCGTGGCCGAGCGGTTCCTCACCCTTGGCCGCCCCCTCGAGCAGCTCAAGCGCTTTCTCGAGCGTCACTTCGTCGGGAGCCATCTGATCTGGCAAGCTGGCTTTGCGATCGCCTTGTTCGATGAAGGGCCCGTAGCGGCCGACGCGCACGAAGATCTCTTCGCCGTCCTCCTGCGGTTTGCCAAGGCTAAAGCGGCTCATCTCGCGCGGATCGATCTCCTGGACCTTCGATTCCAGCAGCGGCTTGAGGCCGTTGCCTGAGCCGAAGTAGAAATCGCGCAAGTAATCGACAAAGCCGCGCTCGTTGCGGCTGATCGCGTCGAGATAATCTTCCATCTGGGCGGTGAACGCATAGTCGACCAGCGATCCGAGATGCTCTTCGAGCAAGCGGATCACGGCGAACGCAGTCCAGCTCGGGACCAGCGCGTTGCCCTTCTTGAATACGTACTCGCGATGCTGAATCGTATCGATGATCGACGCGTACGTACTGGGCCGTCCGATGCCGCGCTCTTCCAGCGTCCGCGTCAGCGAAGCTTCGGTGAACCGCGGCGGCGGCTGAGTCGTGTGCGATTTCGATTCGAGCTTCTTCAAGTCGAGCGAGTCGCCTTGAGCCATCTGCGGCAACAAGACTTCTTGCTGAGCCAGTTCGGCATCGGGATCGTCGCTTCCCTCGACGTAGGCTCGCAGAAAGCCTTCGAACTTGATCGTCGTACCTGAGGCTTGGAACACTGCCCCATCGGCTTCGATCGTGACGGTGACGCGTTCTGTTTGGGCGTCGGCCATCTGGCAAGCGATCGTGCGCTTCCAGATCATGTCGAACAGCCGGAACTGATCGTAGTCGAGTTCGCCGCGAAGTTTTTCCGGGAGCTGGAAGGGGTGGCCCGCCGGTCGAATCGCTTCGTGAGCTTCTTGAGCGTTCTTGACCTTGGTGCTGTAGACGCGCGGCGTCGGATGCAGGAACGATCCGCCGTATTGCTGCTGGACCAGCTCGCGAGCTGCCTGGACCGCTTCCTGGGCCAGCGACGTCGAGTCGGTACGCATGTCGGTGATGTAGCCGTTTTCGTAGAGGCTTTGCGCGATCTGCATCGTTCGCCGCGCCGTGAAGCCCATCTTGCGGTTGGCTTCTTGTTGCAGCGTGCTGGTGGTAAACGGAGCCTTGGGTCGCTCGGTGAACGGCCGCACTTCGACGTTGGTGACGCGGAACTGGCCGCGGCGGAGTTTTTCAACCAGCGCCTCGGCGGCCGGGCGGTCCAGCAGCAACAGGTTTTCGTCCTTCAGCTTGCCGGTGGCCGCATCGAAGTCTTTGCCCGCAGGGATGCGGCGCCCTTGGTAGCTGACCATGGTCGCATCGAAGCTCTGTCCGGCGGCGGTGGCGAACTGGCCGGCCAAGTCGAAGTAGGTTGCGCTGTGGAAGGCCATGCGTTCGCGTTCGCGCTCGACGATCAGCCGCACGGCGACGCTCTGCACGCGGCCGGCCGAGAGCTTCGGGCCGACCTTTTTCCAGAGCAGCTGAGAGACGTCGAAGCCGTAGAGGCGGTCGAGGATGCGGCGCGTTTCCTGCGCCTTGACCAGCCCCTCGTCGATGTCGCGCGGGTGGGTCAGCGCGTTCTGGATAGCTTCCTTGGTGATTTCGTGGAAGACCAGGCGGTGCACCGGCACCTTCGGCTTGAGCACCTCGTAGAGATGCCACGAGATGGCTTCTCCCTCGCGGTCTTCGTCCGTCGCCAGGTAGAGGCTTTTCACCCCCTTGAGCAGGTCCTTGAGTTTATTGACCTGCTTCTTCTTGTCCGGGGGAACGATGTAGACCGGTTCGAAGTCGTGCTCGACATCGACCCCCAGGTAGGCCCAGGGCTCGGACTTGTACTTTTCCGGTAGCTCTTTGGCTCCCTGGGGCAGGTCCCGGATGTGGCCGATACTGGCTTCGACGGCGAAGTCCTTTCCAAGGAACTTTGCGATCGTTCGGGCCTTGGCTGGCGATTCGACGATCACCAAGGATTTGGCTGTTTGAGAACTCATAGCATCCAAACTTCGGTCTTCGTTACGGGAAGAGGGAGCCTTACACGCTAGCCTTAATCGTGCCCAGCGGTCAACTGGACGTTGGGCGGTTAAAGCTTAGGTGCCAATCGCCGCTTTGGGCTAGCCAGGTTCAAAAAAAATAGGACTCCGCACCGGGACGCAGGATTGGTATCCTTGTGTTTTGGCAGGCCAACTTTAAAATCGCCGCGTCCCGAAATCTGCTGCGCACCCATAAGGAATTTGCCGGATGACCAGCCCCTTTGCAAGTTTTCGCAAGCACCGAACCTATTGGATGGCCGGCACGGTCTTGCTCGCAATCTTGGCTTTCGTCGTCGCCCCGGCTATCAGCACCATGTCCGACGCCATGCGCAGCGGCAACCATCCCAGCAACGATGTGGTGGTGCGGTGGTCCGACGGCAAGGTGACTTCGGGCACGATGGCGTATGTGCGGACTCAGCACGCCCGCACGATCCGCTTTCTGCAGGCCCTGGCTCGGGAAGTCGTCGCAGCAGGCGGCATGCCCAAGGTCCCCGGTTTTCGCTATGACACGACCAACAAACGCGTCGAAGACCTCGGCCTGCCGATGCTCGATAGCGACCGGGCGGTTTGCCAAACGATGATCATCGCCGCCCGGGCCAAGCAGCTCGGCATCGACTTCGATCGCCCGGTGATCGAAGACTTTTTGGTGCGATTCTGCGACCGCAAAATCACTTCGGCCCAGTTCGACAAGATCTTCCGCGATAACGCGGGCCGCGAATTCACGAAGTCGGAACTCTATCGCCAGCTCGGCCTCGAACTCTCCGCAGTCGTCATGGAACGCATCGCCCTGGCGGGCGTGAACTACGAAGGCGCACCGCTGGTGACGCCCGGCACCCTCTGGGAAAACTACCTCAAACTCAATCAATCGGCGCGCATCGAAGCCTATCCGGTCCTGGCGGGCGACTTCATCAAGCAAGTCAAGGACGCTCCGAGCGACGCGGAAATTCGCCAGCTGTACGATGCCGGCGCCGCCAACTTCCCCAGCCCTAACTCGCCTCAGCCCGGTTTCCGCCGCCGCTACCAGGCCAACGTCGAATTCGTCTCCGGCAGCTGGAACAAACTGCTGGAAGTCGAAAAGGCGAAAATCAGCGAAGAGGCGCTGCGGGCCGAATACGACCGCCTGGTCGGCCTGGGCGGCTTGCAAGTCCCCGTCGAAACTCCCCAGCCCGGCAAAGAAGCCGCG
>JBQCEI010000946.1:0-2698 GCA_051960375.1 Aureliella sp.
TAACCTCAGCCCTCCATCGCGTGTTACTTCACCGCCAGCCTAATCTCTTCGAGCGGAGTCAAGCTCGCGATCCACCACTGAACTCTGCGTTGATACTCCATGGCTGACATCAGCATTACTTTGACCGAAGACGAAGCCGTCGTGATGTTCGAGTTCCTCGCGCGGTTCACGGATACAAACCTGCTCGGGACAGAAGACCAAGCCGAACAGCGGGCACTCTGGAATTTCCACGGCTTGCTTGAACGCAAACTCACTGCGCCATTCGCGCCGAACTACCAAGAACTTCTCACTGCCGCTCGAGATGCCCTCCGCGATAACCGCGGAACCAACGCGCAGTCCGAATCATCTCGGGGCCGACTGGCATTTTGGCTTGACCCCGACGACGTTGCTTTCGTCGTCGACCAATGGCGAAAGATGCCTGACGATTTGCCCGACGATGATCGGAGACGCTGGGCTACCATTGCGTTTCGCGGCATGTCCGCATTGCGCAAAGCGGGAATCAGGTATACTGCAAAGCCGCCGACGACCTGCTACCAGCAGGTCCAGCGCCCCGGGAATTCGGACGATGAGTCACTCGAACGTAGTGATTAGCGCGTAGGGGCAACCACCGTTCGCTGTACATCCAACACATGACTAATCGTCCCGTTTCGTTTGACTTGTGGCTTGAAACAGAAGTCGGAGATCCCGATCATCCGGCCAATCGCTGCAGCCAAAACTTCTGCAACGTTTCGGTGAAGCTGGAAGATGGGCGCCGATATGCACTGAACGTTTGGACGTTCGACTTCCTTCCGCTGGCTCGCTATCCCTGGCCGTACGAACCGAATGAAAATGCCCAGCGAGCTGAATACCTATTAGCGCCCGATTTGTTCGTTGAATCGCTCGACCGCGACGTTATTCATCGAACCATTGCCGAACTGCTGGCGACCGACCAAATGAAGAACGAATGGCTGGTGGATGAATGCGATTGACGCTCACCCAAGTTGCAGTTCATTCCTTCCCGGCTGCGATCAAAGCGATGGACTCTAGCCCTCAGACACGTGCTACTTCACCATCAGCCCAATCCCTCCGGTCGACGTCATTGCTGGCGTTAGGTTCAGAAATGTGGTGCAGTAAGCCATGAAGGTTTATTTGGACGATGAGCGGCCGACGCCGACAGGCTGGATCGCGGTTAGATGGCCAGACGAGGCGATCCGGCTGCTGCAGTCAGGCGAGGTCACTGAGCTAAGCCTGGATCACGATTTGGGTGATGACAGCAGAGGAACCGGTTACACTGTGCTTCTTTGGATCGAAGAGGCGGTGGCGCTGCATCGATTTCGACCGCCGCGAATCGTGATCCATACGTCCAATGCCTCTGCTCGCCAAAAAATGCTACTCGGCGTTCGCAGCATTGAGCGACTCGCCGCAAGGGATAACGCGGGTGGCCTGGAGATAGACGCGTTACCGCCGCGGCACGGTGATGCTGGCGCTCGTCAGACCAAATGAAACGCAAACGCTTCGAGCGATTCAAGATTATTGCGAGCGTCACCGGATGCGTGCTGCTGTCTCCTTTCATCGTTCCGTGCCTCCTGATTGAACAGGCTGTCGCCGACCGTCGCCGGAAACGTGAGGCGAACAACTTCCGTTGCGTTCGATGCGGCCGCGTGCTCGGGCGGGCTGCGATCGCGAAGGCCAATGAATACTGTCGCGATCACGCTCGTGAACTCCGCCAACGGTTTCCGCACTCAAGGTTCCGACTAGTTCGAAACGTGTGGGCGATCTGCACGGAATGCGGAGCTCGATACGATTACCTCGGCAAGCAGAGGATGTATGCGTTGCTTCCGGATGCGGTTTCGGACGTCGTTCGTCGCGACCATTGAGGCTGCCAAGCATTGCTCGGTCGCAATGTGACTGGTACGCTTAAGTCTAAGCAGGGCGGCAGAAGTTTTTGCAGTTGAAAATTGTTCTGCTCGGACCAGTAGCTCCACGCATCTTCCAGAAAGAACGGAGATAGAAACACAGAGGCACAGAGAGCACGGAGGAGGAGCCGTGCAGAAGGCTCGGTGCTCTCTGTGCCTCTGTGTTTGGACGGTTTTTGCCTCGCTACAAGGCGCCCGTGCTTACCGCCGTTCGGCCAACCGACGTCTTGACGTCCTTTGTAACAATTGCACTTTGCTCTTCGGCGATCAAGCCGGATAACGACGCGATCGAACTCAGCCTGCTGATTTAATCAGCCGGCACGCGTTAGCGTCCGGTTCCAGGCCTTAAAGTGCCGCAAACCGCGGGCTAACGCCCGGCGGGTGATTCCATCGCTTGACCAATATCGATTAAATCAGCAGGCTCCTTCGGGCTGGATCATTACGAGGTTCCCGCCCACAAAACCATGGCAGACTGGCTCGACATACTTAGCGACGCAATCTTTCACACCGCGCAACAATTCCTGGATGTTGATCGGCCGCGCAGGCTCGTCGGGGTTGTGTCGCTTGCGATCGCTTCCTTCGGAGTGATAGGGACCTTAACGGCGCTCGCTTTGGGAGCTAACCTTCATTTAGCGGGATATTGGGTAGTGATTCCATCGATGGTAGCCACTGCGGCAATTTCACTGTATTGCTTCCTCACCGAAGGCCGTAACTGACTACCGGCTTAGCCACCTTTCAGCCACAGAAGCGCGGTTTGTTACCGTTCCACCAAATCCCTTTGGGCGATCTCATCGCCGCGGTTA
>JBQCEI010000947.1:0-2015 GCA_051960375.1 Aureliella sp.
AGGGGCAGGGCGTGCCAATGCCGCTTCTTCTCCCTGCGACTCTCCGCGCTCTCCGCGCCTCCGCGGTAAACTATTATGCCTTGGCTGCGGTATAGAGCATGACGACCGAATGGGCCTGGACCCAGTAGGTTGCGCCTGTGACCGGCTGCGCCTCTTGCCAGGGGACGATGTCGCTAGGCGAAGCTAGGAACGTGTCGATCCAGCGCCGCCACTGCTGGTCGCTCTCGAGCGGCGGCAATTCGAATTCAAGCCGCTCGGTGTGCGCATTGAGAATCAAGTGGAACATCAAGCCTTCACCCTCCAGAACCGCGCTGAATGCGATGCTGTGCGAATGCTCGCCCCAATCGGGCTGGTCGAGCTTCACTCCGTGCCAGCCTTTTTTGGCCCGTTTGATCAAGTCCGTTAAGGTGATCCGCTGGTGTTCGATGTCGCGCAGGCGGCGACGTGCATTGAGCACGGTGACAAAGCGGTGAATGTCAGCATGCTTCTCGAGCAGCGACCAGTCGAACCAACTCAGCTCGTTATCCTGGCAATAAGCGTTGTTGTTGCCTTGCTGCGTGCGTCGGACCTCATCCCCCATCAAAACCATGGGCATGCCGAGCGACAAAAGCGTGACAGTGAAGAAGTTTTTTACCTGCCGGTTGCGCAGGCCTTCGATCTGCGGATCGTCGGTCGGTCCCTCGACGCCGCAGTTCCAGCTGCGATTGTCGCTGTTGCCATCGTGATTGTGTTCGCCGTTGGCTTCGTTGTGTTTTTCGTTGTACGAGACGAGATCGTTCAGAGTAAAACCGTCGTGACACGTCACGAAGTTGACGCTCTGTTCGACCTCGCGCTGCTCGTGGCCGTAAATCTCGGGGCTGCCGAGCAGGCGATCGCCCAGGCGCCGCAGCGCTCCGGGCTGACCGCGGAAGAAATCGCGGACGTCATCGCGAAAGCGTCCATTCCACTCCTGCCACGCATCCCCAACAAAAGTTCCGACTTGATAAAGACCCGCCGCGTCCCAAGCCTCGGCGAGCAATTTGGTGCCGGCCAGAGCCGGGTCCGACTCGATGTCCCAGAGGACCGGCGGATTGGGCAGCGGTTTGCCCGAAGGATCGCGTGCCAGAATCGATGCTAGATCGAACCGGAAGCCATCGACGTGCATCTCCTGCACCCAGTACCGCAGGCTGTCGACGATCATCCGCTTGACGACCGTGTGATTGGCATTGAGCGTATTGCCGCAGCCGGTGTAGTTGGCGTAGCGCGAGCCGTTTTCTTCCAACATGTAGTAAGTCGGATTATCGATCCCGCGGAAGCAGAAGGTCGGTCCGTCCTCGTTCCCTTCAGCCGTGTGGTTGAACACCACGTCCAGGATTACTTCGATGCCCGCGCGATGCAGCGCCTTGACCATATCGCGAAACTCGTCGACCGCGCCCAGCGGATCGCGACGCGAGCTGTAGGGCTGATGCGGAGCGAAGAACGATACTGGCGCGTATCCCCAATAGTTGACTAAACCTGGCGGGCAATCGTGCGGATCGAACTGGAACACAGGCAGCAGTTCTACCGCCGTAATGCCGAGCTCTTGAAGGTACGGAATCTTTTCGATCAGTCCGGCGTAGGTGCCACGTTCGCCCTCCCGAACGCCGGAGTTCGGATTGCGGGTGAAGCCCGCGACATGCATTTCGTAGACGATCGTTTGCGCGGCAGGCGTCCGTAGCGGCGAATCCCCCTCCCAGTCGTACGCTCTGGGATCGACGACGACGCTCTTCATCGCGGCCGCCGCGTTGTCGCCTGGCTGCGCCGCCGTTTTCCGGGAATAGCCCTTCGGCACGACAATGCCGCGGCCGTATGGATCGAGCAAGACCTTCGAAGGATCGAATCGCAATTCTGCATTTGGTTCACTCGGGCCCGTCACCCGGTAACCGTAGATCTGACCCGCCGAAATTCCGGGTACGTAGACGTGCCAGTAGTGATAATCGCGATGGGTGTCCGGATCGAGCGGCACGGTTCGGCTCGGTTTTGCATCGTCTTCCCGA